>JAIOTO010000129.1 GCA_021106765.1 Methanosarcinaceae archaeon | reverse complement strand
TTCTGGTATGTAGTGGGATGTTTGGATCGTTGCTTATGTCCTCGAGAATGGATATGCTGGATGATGTCCGCAGGTACATGGCCTCGCTATCGTTATTTAGCTGAGTGACGATCTCGTTCGCAGAGCGTCTTATGTTCCTTGGTACTGAATTGTCGTTGGCTATATGGCCCAACACCTGTGTGCATTGTTCTATAACTTCTTTAGTATCTACTGCTGACATTTAAATCACCTTGGAATCCAAGAGTATAAAAATAAGTATTATTACTGTATTCCTAACAAGTATATATTATAAAAAGACTTTCATCTACGCGAAGTGAAAGAAAAGGCGATATTATGAACTCCGATGACATAAAAATAAAACAGATATCAAGATTGCTGGAACTAGGCGGAACAATGCTGGCACAGCATTGCAATACCTGTGGTTCTCCCATGTTCCGTTATCAGGGCCAGATGCTGTGTCCTGTCTGTCAGGTAATGGATGAGCAGGAAATGATGAGCGATCAAACTGAAAAACAATCTTCAAAAGCATCTTCGTCCTCCGGCAAAGATGTGGCACCGGTTTCATCAGCAACTCGACCAAAAGACACCACTACCACTATTCAACAAAAAACTGCCGATACTGGGGCAAGTTCAAGGGGATCCTCCCATAAAGAAATAGTGATATCTTCGGACATGAACGATGATCTGAGGCAGCTCGATGAAATGATCATTGCAAAGATCTCAGATATTGCCAGGCAGGTACGGGATGAGAATGATCCACGGAGGTTAGAAGAATCATTTGAATTGATCGAAAGAGGGATTGACATACTCAAAAGCACAAAGACATTGTGAGCAATACAATATACAACGACACAATGAACGTATCGCATGGTCATATAGGATCGTGCGCTACTTTATCCTTTATACGTACTTGAGACGATCTCCCGTATCCTTGCCGCAGTCTTTGGTCCAATAAGCGTTACCTGAGTCAGTTGCTTGGTATCGGCTTCCATGATCGCTTCAATTGATCCGAAATGCACAAGGAGGTTCCTTGCTGCCTTTGGTCCAATCTCTGGAATGGCAGATACAATATATTCTTGTTGCTGGGACAGTGTCTGTGATGATTTCTTACCATGTACTTTTATCTCACGTTTTTCGGTGGTCTGTTCACGTTTTGCCAATAACCGGATCAATGACGCAGTATCCTCTGTATCTCTCGTATAGAGGATCGATACGCCAAAATCAAGAGCTATCGATGCTAAGGTGCCGTGAATGGCGTTAGGACCCAACTGGCGGGCACCGAACACACCCTCTCCCTCAAGGATGAGGACCGCTTTGCTATAGGTGCGAGCAAGGTTCGATATCTGGTCGAAGAGCTTGCCATCGATCAGAGATCCTGCAAGATCCTCTGCACTCTTACGCTCAATGGCCAGGCGGTCACTTACTACATAATCCCCCACCTCCAATGTCCTGACTGAGATATTCATTCCCAATTTCTCAAGGGAACGTACAACCGTACTCCTGATCTCCCGCTGGTCTACAACAACGGTCAGGTCCTCTGTATTGAAATCTACAAGAGCCTTTTGCTTTGATTTTTTGTCCGTTGAGGCCCCGATCTTATCCACCATCTCTCCTGTAGATCCATCCAGCATCTCGCTTGCAGCCTCATCCTCAATATCCTGGTAAGGTAAGGAGTCCTGCATCAGCCTAATATTACTTTGCATCTGTTTTTCCCTGCGCGTGCTACTCCAATAATACCCCTCATCTCTTGTACCTTTTGTGATCAGGACGACAACTCTTCCCTCTTGCTTCCTGCCGGTACGCCCTTTACGCTGGATACTTCTGATCTCCGAAGGTATGGGTTCATAGAAGATCACAAGGTTTGTGGAAGGAATGTCAAGCCCCTCTTCTGCAACAGATGTTGCCACAAGGACATTATATTCTCCTTTTTTGAATCGATCAATGATATCGACCTGCTGTTTCTGGGTCAGCCCTTTGTCCCTGTACCTGGAACTCTGACCCACAAATTTTACAGGACGCAGGCCTGCGACTTCTGAGAGAGTGGTCGTTACCACTTCTGCAGTATCACGATAATTAGTGAATACGATCACCCGTGAATCGGAGTTTTGTTCAATTTCTTCACTAACGATCTGGAGTACGGCCTCAATCTTAGGATGTTCCATACTACATTCCTTTATCCGGTGCGACAGCTGACGTATGTACATATCATCTGCCAGTCGTTTTGAGGCCTTGCTCGCATTTCTGGAATATGCTTCGTTCTCAAGACGATCAATGTATTTGGTAAGGGCATCAAGTCCCTGGGTTTCGGTTACCTCTACCGCATGGTTCACCTTGAGGATCTCTGCCATGATCGACAAGGCACTGTACACGCCAGGGTCCGGCTGGCCACCACGTAATTGGGACTGCAGCTTCTTCTGAAGGGATAGCAGGTCCATTTTTGATGCATTTTTCTGATATGGTACAGAATAGCCGAGATCAGAAAGCTTCTTGAAACGGTCGTCCAGTATTTTGTCCAGCAACCCCTTCAGCTCTTTTAGTTCATCGGGTAGTCTGACATGTTTCCATTCTATTTTCTTATCGTGGATGTAAGGGGCGACATCACCGTCTGATTCGGTCTTAACAGCAATGGATCGTATGTGAAGGTTCTCGCAGATCTCATTGATCTTCTCGTCAGAGCTACCGGGACTTGCAGTAATTCCCAGGCATAAAGGATGCTTTGCTTCCATTGGATACCGCTCCGCAATGTATGTGTATGCATAATTACCTACAGTTCTGTGTGATTCATCAAAGGTGATGTGGGATACATCCTCCAGACTGATCCGTTTTGTGAGCAGGTCGTTCTCGATCACCTGTGGTGTTGAAATAATGATCGTCCCCTCCTTCCAGAGTGCTTCCCTGTCAGCCGGGCGAACAGTTCCGGTGAGTGTCAGGATCTTGTCTTCAGGGATCAGAAGTACCTTTCGGAGGAATGCGGCATGTTGCTCTACAAGGGGTTTTGTGGGGGCAAGTATCAGGATCTTACCTCCTATCGTCTCTAATCTTGAGGCGATTATAAGTAGTGCTACTATTGTCTTGCCCAGGCCGGTGGGAAGTACTACAAGGGTCGAGGTTGAGAGGGCTTTACCTGCAAGGTCCAGTTGATACAGCCTCTGTTCTACTGTATCAGGTCGTATCAGGGGGTGGTTGACATATTCGGTCATATTTGTGTTAGTATATAATTTGTATAAATTATGTACTCAAGTCAGATCATGTCATGGGTAGGATCTTCTTGTGAATGTATTGGATCGATATGACCAAATATGAATTCATGACATTTAAACTCCGGGCAAGCGTTCTGAAAGTATTATCTCATAATCCCGGATCCCTTTCACGCCGGACTGTTTCATTCAATTCGGATCCCAGTGGTTTCAAAGTCTCTATTTTTGTAGATAAGGTCCGATATAACCTCTTCAATATTTTCTATTGAGGTGCGCACCTGGTGCATGCTGTTGCGGTCGCGTATCGTCACTGTATTGTCTTCAAGTGTCTCAAAATCAATGGTGATCGAATATGGTGTACCGATCTCATCATTGCGGCGATATCGACGCCCGATAGTCCCTGAAGCATCATAGGAAACAAGGATCCCCTTTTCACGAAGTGCATTCATGATCCCGGTGGCAGGTCCTATCAGTTCATTCTTGGTGAGAAGGGGTAGCACTGCAACCTGTACCGGTGCGATCTCTCCCCTGAACTTTAGAACGGTCCTTGTCTCCTCGTTTGCATCAATCTCGTCGTCTTCCTTCGCGGGTACCATTTCTTCCCCAAAGGCATGTTCCATAACAGAGTAGAGTATCCTGTCGATCCCATATGAAGGTTCGATCACATGAGGGATGATCGTTTCCCCACTTACTTTTACTGTTTCCTGGGAGTATGTAATGATATCGGATGGGACGATGAACTCTTCCCCTTCGATATTGATCGTGATCTCTTCCACATCCAACGCATCCCGGCTCATGGATCTCAAAACTTCTGCAACTGCTTTGGACCGACCTTTGAAGAGTGGACCAAGTTTTCCCATATCCGGCTTCACGACGAACTGCTCGATCATCTTTGGTTCATCATATTCCCTATACACAGCCAGTTCTGTATTACTCATCTTTGCATGAGCGTTCAGATCATAGTCGGTACGATCCGCAATACCGACCACTTCGACCCAGCCAAATCTTTCGGTCTTGATCTCAGCGTCCCAGCAGTCGATGGCATAGTGTGCCATCTCATCTTTCATGTGCTGTCTGAACCTGAGCTTGTCCGCAGTGATACCGACCCGTTGCAGGAAATGATTGGTAAGTCCAATATGGTATGCCAGGAATTCGTGTGCAATGATGCCACTATCCACGGCATCCTTGAGAGCGATCTTCTCCACAGTTCTCCGTTGCTGCCCTTCTTCGGAATACAGGTTCAGGATATCATCTGCAAACTTTCGGAAGTTCGGATGGTCTTTGTTCCCGGGGTCAACAAATATCTCAGCTTCTGCCTGGGTAAACTCACGTAGCCGTATAACTCCCTGTCTTGGTGATATCTCATTGCGGTACGATTTGCCTATCTGGGTGAC
Source organism: Methanosarcinaceae archaeon (assembly GCA_021106765.1). Lineage (GTDB taxonomy): Archaea > Halobacteriota > Methanosarcinia > Methanosarcinales > Methanosarcinaceae > JAIOTO01. The sequence continues at coordinate 2,293 of JAIOTO010000129.1, read as the reverse complement.
ACCAAAGGGCAGCTTCTCACGATAGTACCTGGATAGACGCTGGAAATTAACGAACATTCCCTGTGCGGTCTCCGGGCGCAGATAACCCGCTCGTCCACTACCCGGGCCAATGGCTGTTTTGAACATCAGATTAAACTCATGGGCCTTGCCCAGTATTCCTCCACATTCCGGGCAGACGACGTCGTTGTCTTCGATGAGGCGGTCCACTTCCTCATTACTGAGGGCATCAGCTATCTCTGTAACGTTCTCTACCAGATGATCGGCCCTGAATGCTTCTCCGCATTCCTCGCATTCGCACAATGGATCTGAAAAACCACCCACATGGCCTGATGCCACAAAGATATCCTCGATACCTATTGTGGGAGTTTCGATCTCCATGAAACCTTCCTGGATCACATATAGCTGTCTCCATATCTGTTCGATCCTGCGTTTCAGGGTGCTTCCCAGGGGGCCATAGTCATAGAACCCTGCGGTTCCGCCATATAGTTCAAAAGAATTCCACAAAAACCCGCGCCTTTTTGCCAGCTCGATAACTTGTTCATATCTGTCCATGATATATCCTCATAAACTTAAATAGTTGTATCAGTGAGATACAACATCGACAGTTCCATTACATTTAATTCTATCGAGACCATATTATTTGCTCATTCCCATGCAATGATAATGATGATAGTGATAATACCGATGGGTATATATACTTCCTCGTGCATAGTAAGAATTGTAAGCAAGGTCAAAGAAGTCATATCATACCACCACCACCACAAAATCTGACTTTTTTTATCACATTCCATTGATCTGGCCTTGCTTCATTCTTTTTAACCATCTATTCGGAGTTTCTACCTTTATCCATTTTTGATATTCGTGATCTTTTTTTGGATATGGAATTATAATTTCAGTCTAAAACTAATCATTATGATGATTGTGATACCGATACTTATATATACTCCATCCTACATACTATAAGTTGCAGGCAAGGTCAAAAAGTCATATCGTACCACCACCACCAAACTGGCTTTTTTGTTATTCCATTAATGTGGCCTTGCTTCATTATCCTATTGATCTCTTGTGACAACTAGCGTAGTTGCTGATCACATGTCAAAAAGTTAAAACAGGTAGAGGTTTCCTGCTTTATTGATCGTATGTTCTATATGTTCTCAGAGTGCTGCTATAAGCAAGCAATATATTGGATGCTAAATTGCAATACTCAGGATCTCAGGGCCTCTTCTGCGTTCATGCCCTGATGGACAACCTTTGCGATATTCGCTACTGTGGAAGTGGGATCATCTGCCTGGAACACATTCCTCCCTATGGCAACTCCCCTGCCGCCTGCCTGAAGGGAATCATAGATCATCTCAAGTAGCTCGGCCTCTGTATCCATCTGTGGTCCCCCTGCGATAATGACCGGTGCCGGACAACCCTTGACGACTTCTTTAAATGAATCGATATCTCCGGTATAGTTCGTCTTTACGATATCAGCACCAAGCTCAGCACCAACTCTTGCGGCATGTTTCACGTACTCCACATCATATTCTGATATTACCTTCGGACCTCTCGGATACATCATCGCAAGCAGTGGTATGCCCCACTCGTCACACTGCCGGGCCACATATCCAAGGTCCTGTAGCATCTTTGCCTCATCATCAGCACCTACGTTTATGTGTACTGACACTCCGTCTGCACCGATCTTGATGGCTTCTTCAATGGTTGTTACCAGTACTTTGTGATTCGGGTCAGGGCCAAGGGATGTTGATCCTGACAAATGGATGATAAGGCCTATATCACGACCATATCCTCGATGTCCATATTTTGGTAACCCCATGTGCCCGAGGACGGCATTTGCCCCTCCATCTGCGACCTTGTTGACCGTGGCGGTAAGATCGATGATCCCCTGTATAGGACCTGCTCCAATACCATGATCCATCGGGATAATGATCGCATTTCCGGTATCCCTGTCAAATATCCGCTCCAGCCTCACAGATTTGCCAATATCACTCATGAGCTATTAGTATCCTATTAATTGTACATATTCTTTGCGTAGATCGATCACAGTGTCATCATATATTCTCGTTCTGATAACGACCTGTGTACCCTTCCTTCACTTCACTGTGAAGATGATAGAATACAAGTTGCATCAGGCGAGCGTTCTTTTCCAGATCGAAACCATCCGGATTATGTACAACAAGCATACATTCACTCCTTCCCCGATATCCTGCATCCCACACAGCGGTCTCAAGTGTAGCACCACATCGTATCAGACTCGACCTGGGCATTGCCAGAGCTGCAAGATCCCTGG
>JAIOTO010000012.1 GCA_021106765.1 Methanosarcinaceae archaeon | reverse complement strand
TCGATGGTCTCTCGGCGATAGGCTCTATCGATGCAGAATGCTTTGACGGGCGGCTCGGGATTATCGGCAAGATATTTGATGGTGACCGCAGTTGTATGTGTGCGCAGTACATCACGTTTGGCGATATCCTCTTTCCATATGCCGCCCCAGCCGGTGGATTCGATGTCGCCACCGTGTTCATGCATGTCACGAATGTTGTCCATATACTCCTCAGGGAGTTCGGAACGTGATCCAAGATGGAAGGTGTCCTGCATTTCCCGTGCAGGATGATCCTGTGGCTGGAACAGGGCATCAAAGTTCCAGAAAGAGCTTTGGACAACATCACCTTTGATCTCGGTGAACCCCATTTCCAGGAATATCTGTCTCATCTGATCGATGAGACGCTGGTATGGGTGTGTTTTTGCAGCATAGACCTGTCTTGGAGGGGTATTGATGTTATAAGATCTGAATTTCTTCTCTTTCCACTCACCGCTTTTTAGTAACTGGGAGGTTACCTGCTTGATCTCTTCCTCGATGGTGATCCCTTTCTCCACCAGTTCATGACCTGTTTTTGTGATCGATATGGAGCGCAACTTTTTCTCATGTTTGGCGACAAGTTTACGTTTGACAAGGTCCGTTATGGTCTTGGTATCGGTCTGTAGTTCATCAAGAGTGCGTGCCTTTTCTTCGAAGCGATGAAGCACTTTCTCATCGTCTCCTTCTTCAACATTACCCGTGGGAACGATCATGCCGTCCTCAATGGTCGCCCACCTCTTTTTACGGAGCCATCCTGTGGCGATACCTACGGTTTTAGGTGAGAAGCATTCCTGCAGATCAGTGATGGATGTGGGATCGGATACGACATTGATGATCTGTCGTTCTGGCAGTCCATCCAGAGAATATGCCAGTCCTTCGGTGGTAATAACATAGGTATCGATGATCTGGTCATTGACCACTACGAGATCATCCTCTGCAAGCAGGAATGCCGATTGCATAGCAGTCTCCACTTTCATGAATGCTTTATCTGCCAGTTCTTCCGGGTTGGCCGATGGTATTTCAGCAAGTGCAAGCAGCACGTTCTTTTCATTGATAGTGAGATTGTGGTTTTTGCTCATGGTAGATCCTGTTCCCTGATATATAATTGTCTCATAGTTTGTAATCGTCCAGCCGATCGCGTGCGAGTTCGCGCAGTTCCTGATGATCTTTCAGAAAATCAGACATCAGTTCTGCGGCAGCGTTCTTGCATGTGCCACACATGCGAGAACCGTTGACACATTCCTTATGGATCTCTTCAAGTTCGCTGTCATCTTCGATCAGGTGGAACATCAGTAATTCATAAACGGAGCACTTATCAGGTTCGCCGCCGAGATTCTTCTGCTCCTGCAGCGTAATGCGGCCCCCCGTCTTTGCACGTTTGATCTTCTTTGCTGCTGCCTTTGGTTCTTCTGTCAGTGCAATAATACTATCGGGAATACTGCTGGACATTTTCCCACCCTGCAGGCCGGACATAAATCGGTGATATGTGGCGGCAGGTGGTACGAAGGCATAACCATTGTATTTCAGTGCAACGTCTCTGACGATATCAAGAAGCTGATTGAGATCATCACTACCAAATACATCAACGTGCCCTTCATACAGTTTGGCCTCTGGGATCCTCCTTGCGTTGTGTTTTTGTGGACGATCATTTATTTGCTGTGCAACATCAGATAATGCACCATCGGGTGCAGCCTTGCCGCGGATGCTGATGTATTTGTTCCCGTTCTTATCTTCGCGTCCCTCTACGCGGAACATGTTCATTTTATGTGCAAGACCACGGGTCAGGCGCATGTGGGGGTCCTGATCGGCCCCGACAGGGATGATCGTGGGTTTTGGTCCTCCAAATTCCTCCAGCTGTGGTTGTAGTATGTCTGCACTCTGGGATAGGGCACTGATCATGTGAGAAATGTTTGTCTCACCGGAAAATCCATAGATGGCACTGAGTTCCGAGAAGTTGGCCTTTGTCCCAAGTTCGAATGCCATATTTTTGACATTGTCTGAACTGGATTGGAAATATATATGTCCATCTGGTTCAAAACCAAGAGCTATCAAACTGATAATATATTCTTCAACTCCGATCTGATGGCATTTTTCCCAGGACATGCCGCGTACGGAGTATGCTTCCCTGTCCGCAATACCAACAAAGGCATCACCGCCCATTTTTTGATGCCAGATAATCTCATCCATCACAAGTTTATGCCCAAGATGGACCTTTCCCGAAGGCATAAAACCGCTCATGACCGAGAATGGTTCATTGTTCTTAATGGCATCGGTGATCCTATCGTAACTTCTATGACCAAAGATGATCTTCCTGCGCATGTACCGGTGTGGGTCCGGGAGTTCTGAACATACTTGATCAAAAGGCAGTATCCCAAATTCATCGAACAATTTGGAATAGTCATCAATGTTCACAGTTCCCCATGGGTCAAGTTTCGTATTCATGTGTGGCCTCGCTCTGTTCTATAAGGTCTTATTTTTTAAATACACTTCTCACAGATACAATCGTATCAGTCGATTTCATTGAATGGATAGGGAATACTGGCATCCTCTGGTATCCTTGATACAAGTTGTAGATAATCAGGTTCCTGCATGAGACAACTGCTACGTTGTCCCTTGAAATGAGGATCCTTACGCATCCTTTTCCAGATGGTCTTGACCGTATCCGTCTGGATGTTGCCGTAACTGAACGGGATGTAGGGGCAGGGTTTGACGGATCCCTCCACACACACATGCATCCAGCGCTGCCCGGCCATGCATCCAAGCATCTCACCTTCAAAATATGTGTTTGCAAATAATCTGGGTCCCTGGGTTGTGGAATTGATCATATGATACATTTCCAGTATCGTTTTTCGGTCCTGATCCGATATTATCGGGTCCCCTGATTTCTTTGGTACCGATTCCCAGAGAGATAATTCGTGTACGCCAAGATCGGTCGCAAGCTCGTAAAGAGCAGAGATCTCTTCCATATTTGTCGGTGAGGCGTGTGTGCACATTGTGACCAGCAACCCTGCATCAAGACCGTATCCTATTGCACGTGTCGCTTTTTCATATGCACCATCAAGTCCTCGTACGGCATCATGTTTTGCAGGTGTGGTCGAGTAGATACTGACCAGCAGGTTATTTAGTCCGACATTTTTCAGCTCGCTGGCGATCTCCGGGGTCATGTCGGTGCCGGGCGAATACATATTGACGATAGCACGATCCTTGTCAACGTAATCGATCAATTCAATGATATCGTTGCGCAGGAGCGGATCACCTTCGGTGAATACGATGACCACGGCACCCATGTCCAGAACATCATCAATGGCACGTTTGATGGTATCTATGTCCAGATCTCCTTCTCCTCCGCTAACGACACAGTGCTTGCAGTTGCATCGACACTGGCGGGTAACCTCAAAGGATACTGTCTCCGGCACATATTTTCCCAGTGCGATCTGTGTCTCTGCATAGAGTAAACGTTTGAATGGCTTGCTTGGGATCGGAGGTAACCAGGTCGAAGCTACCACCTGTTCGTCGTTGATCAGGACGGGTTTTTCTTCACGCAGGCGACTATTTATCCTGTTCAGAAAAGGAGTACACACCCCTCTCAGATGTCCCTGCGCAGCCAGTTGTATAAATCCATCACGATCTTCAAGATCGATGGAAAGGCCAGGTATCGATAGGATTGAAAGATTCTGATCATCGGCTGGAGTTAACATATTACCACTTTCCGTTAGCATCAGTTGAAAATAATGATTTTTGGTGTTCAGGGGGATGCTGTCCCTTTACGAATAATGATGCCGTTATCGGTGATGCTATAATGGTGTATCTGCTCATCATGTTTCACACCGCGCATCTTAAGGATCTCTATGGCACGATTCTTACGTCCTCCTACTCGGAATGTGTGGAGACGCACAACGCCTTCTACTAAATATTCCTCTACACTGAAATTCTCCGACTTATCGGGAAGCTCACTGGTGACCAGTGTGGTGCAGTCGAGCTTCTCAAGTTGTGTTATAAATCCAAGTATCAGGTGCCTTACTTCTACAGGATCGGCTGATATTTTCAGGGAGGTTATCGAATCTATCACTAACCTTTTTGCACCGATCTCATGCATTTGGTATGCAATATTTTTGATGAGTGTTTCGATCGTGGTCTCTCTCTCATCAGAGTTACTGTCACTATTTATTGATTGATATGAATGTTTTTCGTAGATCGGGCGATCTGCACTGATGATCCTCAACTTATCTTCTTTGATAAGCCGTTCCAGATCCCAGTTGAACCTCCACATGTTGCGAATTGTCCTGGCAGGAGACTCTTCCAATGTCAGATATATCCCTGGCTCATTATATCTGGAAATTCCTTCGTATAGATACTGTATTCCAAAAGTGGTCTTCCCTGCACCCGGTCCACCGGTAACGAGGATTACGTCATTCTCGACGAAACCGCCTTCTACCAGTTCATCAAATCCCGGGATCGATGTTGGCACACGCATAATTAAAACCTTCGTTCAATCACCTTGTAACAATGAACGATGTCCGTTGTTACAAGATGATCTGTTTCTTGTAGTAGATCGGAGATACCTGTATAAGGATGTGATCTACACCCTTAAGTGTTATTATGCACGTTCCGCAAATGCCAGGTTACCGCTGATCTTCTTGATCCTTATTTTGACCACGTCGCCCTTTATTGCTCTGGGAACGAATATAGTGAATTTTGCGATCTTGGCAATACCGTCTCCCTTTGAGCCGACAGCATCGATCTTAACCTCATATTCGCCACCTTCTTCAATGGCATCACGAGGCGTTGCTTGTGCTGCTTTTCTCTTCTTGACAGGACGGTGTGCTCCACATGCCGAACACTTGAGCATGAGAACTCTATCCATCTTGACCAATTGGGTATCGGGTCGGTTACATTCCGAACATATTACATATTCATCGACATAGTTGTCAATATTGGTTTTGATTATGCTGGATGGGAACTTCCCCTGGAATATTGCACGACTGCCTTCTATCTTCCCTGCAGTACCCATCTCCCTGGTCAGGAACTTCATCAGATGGTCTGGATCCCGGTTCAGAACGTCCGCAATATTCCCAAAATTCTCCAGGACTGTTGCCTTACCTTCAATGAATATCCTGGGTTTTGGAATTACGAAACGGATGTCTGTTGTCTCAATGTCCGGTAGGTTTTCGATTGCCCTGTCCAAGAGCGTTTCGTAATCTTCCATATTATCACCTGTTTATCATCGTTTGTATCATAAGACAAGTTCCATACCCTGATCGACTACGATTCGAATAGGAGTTGGTAGTTTTTGTCCTGCTTTATTGAGTGCTTTCTTTGCTGCAACGTAATTTCTCTTATTCACGGATATTGTGAACACTTTCTGCCCTGCTGATACCCGTGCTGCCGTACTCACAGCCTTGCCGAAGGCAGCGCGCATTCCACTTGAGACACGGTCTGCTCCTGCTCCGGTTGCCTGCTTGTTCTCCCTGAGTACTTCATGTGGATAAACTCTCAGTTTCAGGTGGTACCCTAAACGACCTGCAGCAGTTGCCATATGTCTGTTGGCAGTGATACGTGCAGCCTCCAGTGCTGTATGTCGTATCTGACATTTTTCTTCGCTCAGTAACGATATCTTGATGGGGAAGTCTGCGGTCTTGTTACCCATGTCGTAATGGATGACCTGACTACCCGGGACACCACCCATATATTTTCGTCTGGTGTATGAGCGCTGTTTAATATTCCTATACATACTTGCTGGTTTTCTTACCATGAGATTGAGCCTCCTTAATTATGTGTGATCTAGAACATGTGGTATGATCTTGTATTATCTCGATGTTCTGCTATCTAATTGCATTTACATATTTGAATGTGTTGATACGATACCCTGGAAATCATTCATTTTTATTATGTATGACTCGTAAAATGATATACTTCAAGTTAATCCTGTCGACGTGAGGATTTTCTTGTATTGATGCGCTCCATTATAACTTAGTTGCTTATATACCTTATCGGTATGATCGTGTAATATCCATATATTATTGGATGATATGGATCTATTGCGACGCAACATCGAGTGATTCATATACCTTCTCATGAATATATGTGATACATGGGATCTGTGACAGAACAACACAAGAAGAGTTCGGAAGGGCCGTTAACGTTCGTATTGATCACGATTTCCACATCACGATTTGATGGATATGGTCATGTATCGGATCCGGATGATGCCATGGATACGTCCGGAAGAGTGATGATTGACCTTGTGGAAGGGGACGGGCATCTGGTCCGGATGTATATGCTCGTAGATGATGATGAGAGTCATATAAGGGATGCTGTGATGTCTGGGATCACGGCGGGGGCAGATATCATTGTAACCAGTGGGGGTACAGGTCTGGCACCCGCAGACGTCACCATTGAATCATTACGACCCATGTTCGACAAAGAGCTGACCGGATTTGGGGAACTTTTCCGTTCAATAAGCGTTGATCATATCGGATCTGCGGTGATACTGACCCGTGCGGTTGCAGGGATCATAGGCGATCACGTGGTCTTCTGTTTGCCAGGTTCACCAGGGGCGGTGAAGACAGCTCTTACGGACATCATCATCCCGGAGGCGGGACACATCGTCAAGCATGTGAAGTAAAGATCATTGATGGGCTTCATATTTTAGTGCGATCAGTTTCCCACAACATTCTCTGATATATCGCATAAAAGATGATATGACATGATGCATTGAGCCTTATATCCTTAACAGTGTGATAATTCGTCTGATACATTTATATAGCGTGATCGTCTTTTCACCACCTGATACAAAAATGTATTATATGGTGCGATCCAAAGTGTAAAATGGATATATTAGATAGGATACCATAAAAGTAACTACATATTAACTCACAGAAGGTTTACATGGCTGAATATTCACTGGGAATCAATGAACTGGATGATATCATCGGAGGGATCAGAGGTGGTACCAACCTAATGGTAATAGGTCCTCCTATGAGCGGAAAGGAGGATATCATCAACCATGTTATGTATAGTGGTCTGCTAGAGAACAATGCCTCTATCATAGTATCTACACGTGATCCGGGTGAAGACTTGCTTGAATGGTTCGATCAATTCCATGATAATATTGATATGTTACATATCGGGATCGTCGATTGTGTCACAAAAACACTTGGCATGAGCGCTTCGGATACTGCAAACATAAAACGTGCATCCAGTCCTGTAGATCTTACTGGTATCGGTGTAAGGATCAGTCAGTACTTTGAGCAGTTCTGTATGAAGGAAAAGGTTCCTGGTGTCAGGTTATGCATCAATTCCCTGTCCACGATACTGATGTATTCCAATATACAGACCGTATTCAGGTTCCTGCATGTATTTACTGGCCGGGTGAAGGCAGTAAAAGGCCTCGGTATATATGTTGTGGAAAATGAGATGCATGATCCACAGACAATAGCTACCCTGAAGCAACTTTTTGATGGTATGGTGGAGATAAAGGCGATCGATTCCGGACATGCCATGCGGGTAGTAGGTCTCACACCAAAACCTACACCATGGTTCGATTACGAGATAGATTGTGCTACCATATCTCTTAAGGAATGTGAATGATATTTTTGATTGCAACAATTACCTGGTATCAATTAACAATCATTCAAAACTATGTCTCGGCTTATAATAAAATGCCTGTTCAATTTCAGGAACTGTGCCAGACACGTCATTTGATAAATGTGTGATCCTTTTGGCACGTGATCTATCTTAGACAGTCTAAGAGGTATTCATATGAACAAAGAAAAAATGAAAGAATTAAAGCGTGACGCATCCCACATTAAACCAATCATCAATATCGGGAAGAAGGGTGTTGATGAGGCGGTAGTGGCTGAGTTGAAAAAACAGATCAAGGCCCGACATCTTGTAAAAGTGAAGGTGTTGAAAAGTGCTTCGTATGAGGACGACATTGAAGTGATCGCCCAGAAACTTTCTGAAAGTACTAATAGCACTTTGATCAATATAAGGGGTGGGACTGTAGTTCTCTACAGGTAACCCTCCTCAGACATTTTCCCCTGATAGGATATCAACTGCCTGAATTGTGATCAGTTCTTTTGGTATCATCTCTCGAAGAATAGGGGTCACGCTTTTAATCTTTTCTTCGGTATCGACTGCCATGATCACAATTGGAAGATCTGATCCAAGTCGCAGGATATTTGCAGTGTGTATCTTGCTGTGAACACCGTAACCTTCTATTCCGTGCAGGACGGTAGCACCTGCGATCCCTGAATCGCGCAGATATTCTACAACAGCTTCGTATGCAGCTCTTCCATTATATGTGTCATTTTCACTCAGGTAAATAGTGAGGGTAACAGATCGCACGATAATCACCATTTTGTATTAGATTTTCAAGTTAGATTAAGTTTGCCAGTATGTGGCCGATAGCAACACCTGTGATGCACATGGTCAGGTTCAATGTGATATTGGCAAGAAATTTGTATGGATCACTCTGTTCCAGAAATCTGAAACTTTCAAATGCAAATGTTGAGAACGTGGTAAACGATCCAAGGATGCCAATATTTACCAGATGGATGCTGGGGTCCAATGTTGAAAATGTAATAAATGAAAGCACGGTACTCCCAATCACGTTGACAATAAGGGTGCCTGTGGGCATGTCTCGTGTCCTGGGGGCTACACCAGAGACCAGGAATCGCAATGATGCACCGATAGCTCCCCCAATACCTACGAGCAGGACATCCATAATAGCCATTTCAATGCCTTCTCCTTGAGAGATATATTATGAACGCTCTTCCCAGGAATACTGCGACAAGTGTTAGTCCAACATTTGCCACAATGTTCAATGCTGCAGTGAGAGTAGCCATCTGCGATGTTTCTACAGCGAACGTGGAGAATGTAGTGTAGGAACCCAGAAAACCGATCCCCAGGATCATACGCATTCGGGATGTCACAACTCCTATGTATTCAGTATCGTACATTATTATTGCAAGCAGGAAGCTCCCGATGACATTCACACAGAGGGTGACCAATGGTGACGCAATGAATGATAACGTCTGATATCTTGCGATCGCCCCAAAAAAGCCACCGACCCCTACGATCAGAATCTCATTGATACTGGCATCTGCATTCATTGGTATCAGATCGATGTAATCTCAATTATATATGATGAATTTCACTGATCGATCATTTTTAGTGATACATTCCGTAGTGTACTCGTTAGGAGTACACATTATAGCTGATTACAATTGCGAAAACTCATCCGCCGGATACAGGTGGGAATATTGCTATCTCATCCCCTGCGTTTACAGCGGTCTCAAGACCCTGGAGGTGTTGGACATTGTCACCATTTATGAGTACGTTTATGTAGCCACGAAGTTCGGTATGGTCACTGTCTTCAAAGATGAGTTCTTTGAGAGCGGGATATTCTGTTACCAGGTCTTCCAGTATTTCCGATATATGATCACCCGAAACTATCACTTCAGTTGCTCCTGCTGTTTCTCGAAGATTTGCAAATAGTTTTACTTTTGTCATGGCCATTGAAGTATAAATCCTTCCATCTATTAGATAAATCTATTCATAACAAACTATACTATCTCATTGGTGAATATCACAAGAACTTGAGGCAGGAAGTTCTCCCGATCTTGCGGGGGTTACTGACCATATGGTCGTAAATGGCATGAAATGTTCAATCGAACCAAATGAACATAATCACACAAATAGAATAGTGTTTAATATAACAGTATGGTGGGATAGCGCGGATTTGAACCGCAGTCCAAGCGTCCCAAACGCTCGAGGATCGACCAAGCTACCCTACTATCCCATCATGATATTGACGTGTTTACGGGTGCGTTGACCTAAATACACCTTCTCCTAAATATACCTATCTGTTAAGATCAATGTCACTGAATATCCGCACGTTGTATAATGAATAGATGGATAAGTCTCACACTTTTGATACAGGAAGCCCATGGCTTTTGGGTGAGATAATTGTCTGATACCGTCCTCAGATCCTCAGTTATCTGTATGTGAAGATTTCAGACATCTTATTGTACAATACATGTGGTCATGCACATGTTTGTCATAAACATACAAATCTTTTCCACAAGCTTCGCATTTAGTTTCAATGAGTTCCATAGTTTAGCACCTACCTTCATTCTTTTCTAGATCACTGAAATACCACTGGATGAGAATGCCGGCAAATATCATGTATCTGATCGGGTTCCACCATAGAACGACCAGATACTTGCCAGATAATCCGTACCACCATCACCAAGCATGCACCACCATCACCATCACCAAGCATGCACCACCATCACCAAGCGCGTACCACCGTCACCGGGCATTTTTCTGTCCTCAGCATCAAGTAGCACGTCATGATATATATATTTATCTTTTGGATAATATATAATGCGCATTATTATGATGAGCGGTTCTATGCTTATGCATAACCGTATCCGCTAAGATCCCCCCACTTATTCACGGTGGATGGCCTGGCTGTCTTCTGCTTTATTATTCCAGGGTCACATTTCCCCATCTGCCATACAGATCGTTATCCATACCCATAAGGTCAAGGACACGACCAGCCATGAAATCTATGAGTTCTTCAATTGTGGTAGGGTTGCTGTAAAATCCGGGACATGCAGGAAGTATCACTGCTCCTGCTTCCTGTATCCTCAATAGGTTCTCGAGATGTATCCTGCTCAGGGGTGTCTCACGTGGCATGAGTATCAAGGTGCGCCCTTCCTTTAAGCAAACATCTGCAGCCCGGCCGATCAGGTTGTTGGCCGAACCGGTTGCGATAGATCCTACAGTTCTCATGCTACATGGTGCAATGACCATTGCCGCTGTACGATGTGAACCGCTGGCGAACGGAGCGGTGAAGTCCTTTTCATCATACACGAAAGATGCCATGGCCTCTATCTCCGCAACCGTGCGTTTTGTCTCAATATGTATGATCTTCTTCGCTGATGCTGTAATGATCAGATGTGTTATGACATCCCTGTTGGATAGTATTTCTAGCAGACGTATCCCATACTGGACTCCCGATGCCCCACTTATTGCAATGATTACTTCCATGATCTTGTCTCCAATGAATGTATTAATGCATCTATCATTTTTGCTGTTACGGTCAGGATCTCCTGGATCTCCCCGTCAGTAATATTATAAAAATGTATTCCCCCTGATACTGCACTGGTAGTACCGGTGACTGCACTGATACGCTGGGCTCCCTTCTGTGCGATAATATCATCCCGGTGCCCGGGTACCGTGATCACCGATGACGAGGTGTGTCCCGTAGTTTCATCATAGGTTCCTATGGCCGTAGCTCCGATATGCTTGCGTCCACCGGTTAGTGTTACGAGTATGTCCTGTCCGACGAGCTCTGGTTTCAGGGTGAGTGTTCCTCTTTTTGTTTCCATTTCGATCAGTTGCAAGTGCACACCTCACAGATCGGTCAAACGGAATTGTTTTGTTCTCTTTTTGACCGAAAAAACGTCCCGTGCGGCTCTTCCAACAGCCTCACGATGTTCTCTTGGTGCATAGACACCCATTTTCCAATTGTCTATATGTGCCTGTTCAAGGGTTGCCACGATATTGGATGCCTTATCCAGATGCAGCATCCCTCCATCTGTCTTGATCAATGCCTGCATTTCCTCGATCTCTGGTGGTTTTGGTATGTCAATGAGTACATCCGTTACATCAATACCTGCTATTTCAGCGATCTCACCCTCCATCCTTTCGATCTTCCCACGGTGACGGAGGACGTTCTTGTCCACTGACTCGAAACCCACGTGAAGGGCTCTTTTATACAGTCTCCGCTCATCGAGCCGTCTTACCATCTCACCAGCATATCCCTCATCGTGTCGCATGGTCTCAAAGAGGTGCTCATCATCCATATAGCGAAGTTCAAAGGGGTCGACAATGTCCTGGGAGATCAATTTATCAAGGGCTCGCGTGAACATGGTCTCTGCGATCCTTGATACGTGATGATAGTACACTGAAGGGTGCATCAGGAATCTGGAGACAAGCAGGGATTCAGCGGCTTTCAGTCCCCCCCTCCCTACTACCAGTTTATCCTCATAGAATTGCATCTCATGTATCAGGCGAACATGGTCCACCAACCCGAAGGCAACGCCTGTGTAATGTGCGTCCCTGACCAGGTAGTCCATTCGATCAACATCGATCTCACTGTTTATTATCTGCCCCAGGGCACTCTGACCACGTATGTGGTCTGCGATAGTTGAGGCGTTGAGGCCATGTTCTTCGAGAATGTCAGCGATAGGTCCTTTCATCAGGATAGGTTTGACATCCTCATGCTGCTTGCGTGTATAACGTTTGATGAGACCTTCTGTTACGTGGGATAGGGGTCCGTGTCCAATGTCATGGAGCAAGGCGGCTGCACGTAGCTCGTCCTTTTCTTCGGCACTGATAGAACTAATCTGTTCTGTTAACATTGTAGCAAGGTGCATGACTCCCAGCGAATGTTCAAAACGTGTATGATTGGCGCCGGGGTAGACCAGATTGGAAAGACCAAGCTGACGTATCCTGCGGAGCCGTTGCATCTGGGGAGTATCGATGAGGGTTGTAGTGAGTTCATCGATCTCAATATATCCATGAACAGGGTCCCGTATGACTTTCATATCCTTTAAATAGGGTTTATGATATAATGGTGTTGCGATGGATGGGAAACAATGAGGTTTATAGTATGATCATATTTTCAGGCGGTACCGGGACCCCAAAGTTGATTAAAGGACTAATGCAGATCATGCCTCCGGAAGATCTCACAATCGTGGTGAATACCGCCGAAGATGTGTGGGTATCCGGAAACATAATTACACCAGATATTGATACAGTACTCTATTTGTTATCTGGTCGTCTTGATGAGCACAAATGGTGGGGAATTGAGGGTGACACACTGCGAACGTATGAAGCAATGCGGTCGGTTGGCTTTGATGAGGGAATGATGATCGGTGACCTGGACCGTGCAACCCATATCATGCGCTCCAAAATGGTGCGTGAGGGGATGTCCCTGACGGAAACTACCCAACGGATGTGTGAACTTTTTGGTATCAAAGCACACGTTTATCCAATGTCTGATGATACGGTGTCTACAATGATAACCACTCCTGATGGAAAGCTGCATTATCAGGATTTCTGGGTCAAAGCACACGGTGAACCCGAGGTGCTTGAGGTGTCCGTAGAGGGGCTGCCCCAGGCAATGATCTCTCCTGCGGTATTAGATGCATTAAACAATGAGGATGAGGTACTGATAGGTCCCAGCAATCCCATTACCAGCATTGGCCCGATCATTGACCTGCCGGGCATGCGCGAAAAGCTGATGGATAAACGAGTGGTTGCCATAAGTCCTATTATCGGCGCAGAACCTGTGAGCGGACCGGCTGCAAAGCTTATGCGTGCCTGTGGTTATGAGGTCTCGTCCACCGGGGTGGCACAAAGATACCAGGGCCTTCTGGATGCGTTTGTCCATGATGTACGGGATGATCCCCTTGGAAATGATATTGGAAGTCCTGACTGTCGCATTGTGCGTGCGGATACGCTGATGCGTTCGGCAGATGTCAGCAAGGAACTCGCAAGGTATGTGTGTGGCATTTTCGAATCTATGTGAAAGGCATTAAGGAGTGATCATAGTGCCCATTATGGCATCTATGCAATGTCATCCACACAATATTGTTAAAATATTTAACATCATCAAACAGAGCATGCCGGTTTGGTATATATGTGAAAGATCCATTACATGATACTACGTAACAAGATCCACATGGTTTGAGTATGATATAATTTGCGTGTTGGTTGCCACTCGTCAATCCGTTTAATTTAAAAGGGGGTTAGTATGAGCGGGATTTGGGGAGTGGGGGGTACTTGAAAAGATGTTTTTACCCGCTCAACTAAGCAATTCAATACATTATTTGCATATATAGTTTACGGATATAGTTTGGTGAGGGTGGTCCCGGGACAAGATCTAATTATATTCAAGAACTGTTTGTTTGGAACAAATAGTCTTAACGTAGTACCATCTATTGATCACGTTTCTTTAGGTATTATCAGTTAAAACACATTGGTGCTTGACTATAAATATTCAATATCAAACAGTGTCTGGAATGGTTTAGAACATGACATTTCGGAGCCGTTAAAATTTAATACATATGCATAATTTCAAAACAGTTTGGTATATATCCCATGAGCAACATAACCTAATTTGTAGAACAGTGGTTTCTGTTATCCAAATTCGTTCGCTTAAGAATAGGTTAGTATGAGCGGGTTGGGGAGTGGGGTACTTTTTGGGGTGTCATACCCCTGTTGTCAGGATCGATCAGGAGTGAGTTCTTGCGAATGATCAATATAATATTTCATAAGATCTTTACCCCATCGGATGGCACTGTCATCATGACTCAAAAGAATCTTGTGATCATAGCCACCGTTGTTATTGAATAGTTCTAATGTCATGATCCCATCGGTTACTACGCATGCTGTGATTTCAATTGTCTGGCTGCAAACAAATATATGGATACATTTGGATGCAACGATCTTATTAAGATCATCTTGGAACTCCTTGCGCAGACGTTCGAATGTTAGTGGTGCTACAACAATAGTGGTTTCAATGTTTCTTCTTATCAGTTGTGCATACACTTTCCAGTATTCCGGATGGAACGAGGAGGTTGTTCTCATGAAAA
Source organism: Methanosarcinaceae archaeon (assembly GCA_021106765.1). Classification (GTDB taxonomy): domain Archaea; phylum Halobacteriota; class Methanosarcinia; order Methanosarcinales; family Methanosarcinaceae; genus JAIOTO01. The sequence goes on along the minus strand of JAIOTO010000012.1, from coordinate 2,910 downwards.
AATGGGATTCTGGTATTTGTTCCATCAATTCCGTATGTGGTTCGAACATCCTGTCAAGATCAAGCATGACCACCTGGCAATCCCTCAGTTCGTTTATCCTCTTCAACAATGGAGAGGGAATCGCTACGATGTCATGTTCCTTCCAGTAGTTCTGATTATTGCTTATTGCTTCCAGCGTTCTTAATGCGGGATGGATATTATTGACCACGATTTTTCCTATGGTGCTCAGTTTGTACTGATCGTTGTCACGCTCGACCAGACCATGGTCTCTTAATATTTTTATCTGCGGCAACATACCGGTGTCTGTTACATTCAGTATGACCTTGATCTCATCAAAGGTATGGGCTCCCCCTGCCAGAAGAAGCAGTAGATCCTTTCGTTTTCTGGAACGACACACGATGTCGATCAATGATGTTTGCATAAAAATTCCCCATATCATAATGGGGGTTTGAAATATAAATGGTTTTTGATATCTGTCATCTGGTCGCAATGGATTCAACAGGGTCCAGCTTGGCGGCGTGATGTGCAGGATATGTCCCCGCCAGTAGGTTCAACAGAAATACAACTGAAATGGTCAACAGGACATCCGATAGGTATACTGCCACAGGGATCGAGTCTATCCCGTAGACATCTGCAGGGACCGGGTAGCTGCCTATTGCCATAGCCATGAGTGCCCCAAGGGATGCTCCGGCGGTGGCACCGAGGAGTCCCAGGATCCCGCTTTCAAGGATGAATATCTTGCGTATACTTGATACTTTGGCACCCATGGCCATGAGGATACCTATCTCCTTTGTTTTTTCCAGTACGACCATGTTCAGTGTGCTTACCACTCCAAAACATGCGATCAGCAGAATGAATCCCAGCATGATGTTGTTACCTGTGCCCTCAATGGCAATGGTCTGCAGGATCTCGGGGTTTGTCGCTGTCCAGCCAGATGCACTATAACCTTTTTCCTTTATGGTGGACGCGATTGCTACGTCCTCGTTGTAGTCCTCAAGACGTACGGACATGCTGTTGATGACATTACTGGTATCGTAGAAATCCTGTGCTGTTGTAAGGGATGTGTAGGTAAGGACCTTGTCCACAGGCAAACCCGTGTCATATATCCCAACGACGGTAAGGGAGAGGGGGCTGGCAGCCGGAAAGGATATGTCCACCACATCTGTCACATCAACGTTCAGTTCCTCAGCAAGATCATCACCTATAATAATTGTGTTCTTTGAGCACGCGAGTTCGAAAAGGTCGCCGTGTACCATATCTTCAGATGTGTGCAGTACAGCATCTTCATTTTCGGGAATGATCCCTTTGATATAGGCATTCTGTGTATTGCCCTTATATCGGAACGATGCCTCACCCTCAAGGGATGGGGATGTGGCTACCACCCCTTCAATTCCATTTACCTGTGCCATCAGATTTCGGTAGAGATGGATATGTTCTTCCCCTTCTTCCGGAGATATAGTGACATGGGGCAGATTATCCACGGTGGAACTATAGAGTTCTTCGGTAAATCCTGTCATAAATGCATTCGAGAACACTATTATCATTACTGCAATGCCGATGGCTCCTATGGACAGAGCAGTCTGTCTGTGCCTGCTTTTTATGTGTCGTAATGCGATGAAGAGTTCGTAGTGCATTGGTGTTCCCTGGATATCATTTCTTCCTCTTAAGCAGGAAGAATGTGGTTATCAGGAGTATGGCCAGGGTTTGCACGATCATGAAGCCTGGTATAGTGTCTGCGTCCTGTTCACCATTTGCACCTGTGGCAGTATCATTGTTTGATATGGTAGTTGTTTCTTCGACATCGATAATTGTCTCTTTGCTATCAAGTATATCGTCATCGTTGCCGATAACATCAATGATCAAACGGTATATCCCTACAGGCAGGGTTTGGCCCCATATGGCTTCAGCGGTCTCATCATCCTCGGTCAAAAGAGTGGGAACTGTTCTTGTGAGTGATTCTATGGTTCTGCTATTATCGTCCAGTACGGTGAAGCGGATCGAACCGTTAAAGGGAACCTGTGATCCGCCAACAATGGTGGCACTTGCTCCGATCTCGTCCTTATATACGTCGGTTATCCGTGCATCATCCCTTGAGGAAAAGGGCATTGTAGATGCGATGGTCGTCTCAATTGGATCATACAGGTGGACCTTGATCCTTCCGTTGTACTGGTGTTCGTTAGCAAGGAGTGTGTTCCACTGCTGCTGCACAGCCAATGGCTGGGTATGGATCGGGACCATTTCATCCCGTTTTGTATAGATGACCTGTGAACCATCGACCAGCATATAGTCGATGTCCATGAGCACTGATCTATGGGGTGTGATAAGTGCACTTATGCCTTCCGAGTTAGATATGAGGCTATCAATGGTGATCACAGGGAGGACCTGGGTCCCGTGTACGAACGCATGCGTGCTGTTGCAGATCTCCTCGTTACCACTCAGCAGGCTGGCATACACCCGATACGCACCATTATCCGTATCGTTCGGGTCCCAGGTAATGACCCTGATGCTAATTGAATCTGCCAGGACCTCGCCGAGGTGGATCGTCTGGACGTCGAGCGTCTCTTCCTCATGGACCAATTTTGTCTGCATGCTCAAATCCTGAAGCATCACCGATGATCGAATGGTAAGATCACATGATTCGATATCACTATATATGTCTCTGATCTCAATTCCAGTGGTATTGCCCAGATCACCGGTTGCGGATGCCGGGACGATTATCACCATTAACATTAGGGATAATATCAGTGTTCGGTATGATCGTATCATGCTGTACTCCGGTCTTCTATTATTGAAAATAGCATCTGATGATATTTAACTGTAAGGCGAGAAGTAACCATGTCGGTCGAGATTATCAAATTAGCTCATAATTCCTCCCGATCTAATTTGATGACATCAAGCTCATACATAGTT
>JAIOTO010000121.1 GCA_021106765.1 Methanosarcinaceae archaeon | reverse complement strand
TGAGGGCAAACCCCTGGCAGACGATGTAGATATATTCGAACTCGCAGACATCACAAATGGGTATGTTGGTGCCGATATCGATGCCATTTGTCGCGAGGCGTCCATGCTGGCTCTACGTCATGTCATACGTCCTAAGATGACGAAAGACGATGTTCTAAGGGCTGCTGAAAACATAGGGATCACAAGGTCACATTTCATATCTGCTATATCTAGGGTCAGATCAACCACGTCCATGGATAAAATGCAGATGTATGAGCGAAGTGCACGGATATTCTCAAAGGGCCCGAATGATCAGGACCTCACGTCTGAGCGTTCCTCATGAAAGGTATGCAAAGATACTTTAAGTGAGAACACAGATTATCTAATTGATAAATGACAACCATTTTCGGTTGTATAATTCGCAAAATTATATTAGTCCGGTCCAGTTGGACTCTCTGGATTTTCCGGACATCGTTCATTATCTACAATTTGATCCTATCCGAGGCGGGATATTTTGTGCAATACCGGTTTGACATATGGGAGTGAAGATATGCTGCGACAGAGATTTGTGCTGGATACGACAGCCCTGACCGACCTGCAGACACGGGAAATGATGGGTACCCCTTCCCTATGCGAAGGCATGCGCGAGATCCTTGACATGATAGCCGATGCTCGCCTCCGTCTCCAGATCAGTTGCTATGTTCCCTTCCCGTCGGTCTACAATGAGCTGCATGAGTTCGCCAGGAACAACGGTTGCGATAATGAGACCATTGCAAAGATCGATACCTGGCTGGTAAAGAAGGCACCTGACCGATACGAGGTGCAGATCCCCTCCCGTATATTCCATGAATATGTATCCTACATGCGTGAGCGGATCAACAAAGGTATGAACATTGCAGAGGAGTCCATACGCGAAGCCTCCTTACAGTGTCTTTTCCTAGATTCAGAAGCAGAGGATCGACATCATGTAGAAGAGGATATCGAACGGGACGTGATCGGGGGTATTGTGGGCAGGTTCAGGAACAAGTATCGTACAGCTCTGCGATACGGTATCCTTGACAGTGCACCGGATATCGATGTCCTGCTCCTTGCAAAAGAGCTGGATGCTGCTGTTGTTGCAAAGGACCATGGCATACAGAAATGGGCCGAGCAGCTGGGGGTCAGGTTCGTACCTGCTGAGACGTTCCCCCCAATGCTGAAGGAATATCTCAGGCATGCTTCTCTTGGATATGAGAACGATGATTCCGACAGTGCATGAGATATGTTCTGATCCCTCCTATCCCAATCGATCACTCATTTTGAGGACCAGGGATCCCCAACGGCGTTAGCGTAAGATTACTGACGCTCATGCGCCGACAATGAATGCGATCAGCGCAAAGAACATTGCGGCCTTGAACAGTTTTGATGATCGTGTGGCGTTATTGCGAACAATGATCGCATGGATGGCGACCAGGAAGAATATATCCGCCACCGCCACCACATAAAGGTATTCAACATCCAGCATCGATTGCATGTAGGGTATCGGGCTGGCCACCATGCCCACAATCCCAATACTTGCGGCAATGTAGGCGGATCGGCGTGTTCCGATCAATATTGGAAGGGTTCGTGCACCGTCCAGCGTGTCGCCATCCACATCCTCAATATCCTTGACGATCTCCCGTGCGGTAGTGGCCAGTGTTGCCAGCAGGAATAGTATGGATAGGGACAGGATCCCTTCCAGGCCAAAAACAGCTCCTCCGAACAGGAACGTTGAACCTGTAAGATATCCGATACTGAGATTGCCGACCAGGGGGGTACGCTTGAGTGTTTTTGCATAATAGATGAGGATCAGGGAATTGATCAGGGCGATCACTCCACAGATGATGTTGATGAAGAATGCGATCAATGCAGCGATCACAAAAAGAAAAATGGAGAAATAGAGGGCATTAGTAGCGCTGATCCTGCCAGAGGGGATGGGGCGCGAGGGTTTGTTCACGCGATCGATATCCACATCGAAGTAGTCGTTGATCGCATTCCCGGCCCCGGTCACCAGCAGGACCACAGGGATCACCAGGAATGCATCAATAATACCAGGTTCGGCAGATAGTGTAATGGGGTGTCCCAGTATCCGGGCTGCAATAAAAACTCCGACCACTGCGGCGAACGCTGCCATTGAGCAGTTGGCGAAGCGCATCAACTGGATATATGCACGCATTACTATCCTCATCTGTTTTTAGTCACTGCGCTTGATCGTTAGCATCCGATCCAGTGCATGTTTGGCACGCACTCTCAATTCCTCAGGGACTGTGATCACATATTCCATGTTCTCCAGGGATCGCAGGACCGCTTCCAGATCGATCATCTTCATGTCAGGACAGATCGAGTATTCGGAGATCGGGTAGAACGTCTTGTCAGGCATATCCCGCCTCAGACGGTGGAGCATGCCGTTCTCGGTAGCTACGATCATCTCCTTGCAGCTGGTCCTGGTTGCATATTTGGTCATGCCTGTTGTACTGAACACATGGTCCACCTCCTGAAGGACTTCCCGCCGGCATTCGGGATGGGCCATGACCTGAGCTGCGGGATGCTCGCTCTTTGCTTTCAACACATCTCCCAGAAGCATCTGGTCATGTGTCGGGCAACAGCCATTCCAGGGAATGATCGTTTTATCAGTGTGGTGTGCCACATAGTCTGCCAGGTTCTTATCTGGTACGAACAGGATCTCGTCCGCATCCAGGGAGTTCACGACATCTACTGCATTGGCGGACGTACAACATATATCACTCTCAGCTTTGATCTCGGCAAGACTGTTGACATAACAGACAACCGCAGCAGTGGGATGTTCCTCCTTTGCCTGTCTCAGGGACGGCACATCGATCATGTTTGCCATGGGACAGCGGGCATCCATGTCAGGGATGATCACTGTTTTCTCAGGACTGAGTATGGCAGCACTCTCCGCCATAAAGTTAACACCACAGAACACGATCACATCGGCGTCCTGCTGCACAGCCTCCAGACTCAGTCCCAGAGAATCTCCTAAAAAATCCGCGATATCCTGGACTTCTCCACGGCAGTAGTTATGGACAAGGATCACAGCATTGCGTTCTTCCTTCAATGAGTTGATCCTGTCGACAATGGTTTGCTTATCCTGCATATGATCACTGCATTGATGTACTGTTATGTTATATATAATTACATTTGAATGCCACGTTGGTGAAATGTTTATCAAATTTAATCAGAGAGCCATCCATTTTTATGTATGGTAGTTCTCTAACATTTTTTTCCAGTAACCGGGGTCATGTGCCAACATGGATCGGATTGATGATCTCCTTAAGGGTGGTTATAACAGATAGCGCTGCTAAGTAGCTGGTTTTCGGGTTTGTTGGTGAGGGCACATTTTCCATTCTGGCCGTGAACGCACCAAAATCCCCTTCCACCGATATCTCATGTATGTTGCGATCCAGAGCAGGGTTTGCGATGATCTTTACTCTGGTCTTCTCAAAGCCGATACCTGCAATGCTCAGTGTCGCTGCGACGTTCACGTTAGCAGGGAATGCCTTGATAGCTTCCATGGCGGTCCCTTCAAAGATCGTCGTTTTTTCTGTAATGGCATCAATATCAATATCGTTCTGGATGATATATGGTGCGCCAGAAAGACCACGGGGATGTTTATATGTTGTCAGTGTGACTGAGTATATCTCTGCAGAGGCTGCTGATCTGAGACCATCAAGTCCCGATATAGCACCTGACGGCAGGTAGATCCGGCATCGATTTTCTCGTGCAAGCTCCTGCGTGTTCCTGAGAAGTTCCTGATCCACGAATGCTCCGACACTAATGATCATCACATCACATTTTGCACGAAGGGCCGTTGGTACTATATCGTAGACGGCCTGCTGTGACGCACACTCTACCACAAGATCTGCACGTTTTGCCATCTCTACGATATCAAGGACCAAAGGGTCAGTATTCTTGAGCTGTTCTTTCAACCGTGTTACATGCTCCTTTGTTCTATCATAGATCGCATATAACTCTACATCGATATTACCTTCATCGATCGTCTTGCATAGTTCGGTACCGATTGCTCCACATCCGTACACGCCTATCTTTAGCATTCTAAGCTCCTTTCTAGAAATATTTGTTTCCAAATCTTCAGATGCGCTATCAGGGTCTCATCGTTCCTCATGGAATATGGCTCCTGATCATAACACATCGTTACGATATGTCCCTATAATACATTAAAAGGTATAAATCTCTTGAGTCATAAATATGATGATATGATATGATATTTATCCGTAAATAGGACATTTCATCCAGAATGGTCTGAGCTGCAATGATATTTCCTCTAGTCTGGTATCGGATATCTCCATATCCATTCTCTTTTTTGATCATATATTACGTATGTCTCTTAGATCCAGAACAAATTTTCTGGTTTTGTGTTGCATGCAATACCATTGTTGAAAATAGAGTATGTTCATAATTTATCATTATAAATGTTGCGACCGATGGCGAATATTTCGAAAGGTTTAATAGGCATAAGCATCCACATTGAATTATTTAATGATAATAAATCGGTGTGTAATATGTCATCAAACATTCAACTTTGTTATCAATGTGGAAAGTGTACTGCCATTTGTCCGGTCAGAAGAGTCATAAATACCTCTCCTCGAAACACAATTTACCAGGCAAATGTTTATGAAATGGATTCAGATGACATTTGGAACTGTTTAACCTGTAATCTTTGTTATGATGAATGTCCTCAGGATGTTAATTATCCTGAGTTTGTAAGAGAAAATAGAACAAAAAAGGATCGTGTCGGCGCCGGTGCTGGATCCAGAGTTGCTCATAATGGGGTGTTTACCCTATTGTCCGACATGATGGTAGACCTTGACAAGAGTAGAACCGGTATCAACGAGAAAGGGAACGAAAATTCAAAGATAGGCTATTATCCGGGGTGTCTCGATTTCCAGGATATGTTCTTTAATGTGGATGTAAACTTCAGGGAGATTGCAGATTCATCCATGGAACTGCTTGACGAAATGGGACTTGACCCCAAATTCCTGCAAATGAAATGTTGCGGCCATGACCAACTGTGGCAGGGAAATAGCATCACATTTGACAAACTCAAAGAGCAGAATACAAAACTCATTGAGGAAAGTGGCATCGAGACCCTTGTAACTTCCTGTGCAGAATGTTATCGGACACTCAGTCAGGATTACGATCTTCCCATAAAAGTTGTACATATCAGTCAGCTTCTACAGGATGCAGATCTTGGTATTGATTCTGATGTCAATGTTACATATCATGATGCATGTCGTCTGGGTCGCCACATGGGTGAATACGACGCACCAAGGGATGCTTTGACCAATAGTGGTGCCAGCATAACTGAGATGAAACATAATAAGAAAGACGCATGGTGCTGCGGTATCAGTTCGATGATGAACTGTAACGACAAGAGTAAGGCACTGCGAAAAGCAAGACTTGATGAGGCAAAGGATACAGGAGCCAAAGTTCTGATCACCACCTGTCCCAAATGTCTGGCACATCTTACGTGCATGAAAACTGAACAGGACTCAGTTGAGAACTATGAATATGAAATAAAGGACCTGACAGTGTTCCTTGCCGAACAAAAGGGAGGTAAGAACAATGAGTGATACTATCAAGACCTCCAACTTTTCCCAAGAATTCAGGGAGGAAATTTTTGAAGAACCCGGTGCTGATAAGATAGCACTGTGTTTCAACTGTACCGGATGCTCGTCCGGGTGTCCCATGACCGAACAGGAACCCGAATTCAATATTCGTAAGTTCCTTCGCATGGCAAATCTTGGAATGAAGGATGAACTTCTGAACAATACGTATATCTGGTATTGTACAACGTGTTATAAGTGTCAGGAACGATGTCCGCAGGGCGTGCATAATGTGGATGCACTGTTGAAGATCCGCACTATTGCAGTCCACAATGGCATCATGCTGCCTGTGCATAAAAAAGTGGGGCAACTGGTTGTCAATTATGGACATGCGGTACCTATTAATGACGCTACAAAAGAAAAACGCAAGAAGCTTGGATTGGATGAGGTTCCGCCAACAGTGCACAGTTTCCCCGATGCACTTGATGAAGTCAAAACATTATTGCATATTGCAGGATTCGATAAGATCGTAGCCAAAGAGGAGGAAGAGAAATGAGCAAATTATCATTTTTCCTGGGATGTATTGCCCCGAACCGCTACCCATGTATTGAGATCTCTACCAAAAAGATCATGGAAAGGTTAGATGTGAAACTGGAAGAACTAGAAGGCGCTTCCTGCTGTCCTGCCCCAGGTGTGTTCAGGTCGTTTGACAAAACCACATGGCTATCATTGGCATCCAGAAATATTGTTCTGTCTGAGGAAATAGGAAATGACATTTTAACTGTCTGCAATGGATGTTTCGGCTCACTTGTTGATGCAAATCTGATGTTAAAAGAAGACGCAGCCTTGAAAGAAGATGTCAATAAGATGCTTTCTGAGATTGGACGTGAGTTCAAGGGTACACAGGATGTGCGACACATTGTAGAATATCTTTTCCAGGAAGTAGGTGTCGAAAGCATCAAAAATGCAGTGACCAATCCCATTGATCTCAAAGTAGCAGTACACTATGGATGTCACCTGGTAAAACCAAGTAAGGAAAGGCATCTTGGAAATGCTGAAAATCCTACGTTCTTTGATGAACTGGTGGAGGCAACAGGTGCCACATCAGTGGATTATGAAGACAAGATGGCTTGCTGCGGTGCAGGCGGTGGTGCCAGAACTGCAGTGCTGGATACTACATTACATATGACATCCAATAAGCTGGACCATATGGTTGCGGCAGGGGTTGACTGTATTGTAGATGCATGCCCGTTCTGTCACCTGCAACTGGACGTGGGGCAGACCGAGATCAAGAAAAAGTTCGATAAAGAATATGGGATACCTGTACTGCACTATTCGCAACTTCTGGGACTTGCTATGGGTTTTACACCAGAGGAACTGGGTATTGACATGAATTTTGTGGATAATAGCAAATTTATCGAGAAGATCAGAGGTGGTGTGAAATGAGTAAACTGGTAGGTGCTATAGCCGTAGCTGGTGGAGGGGTCGCCGGCATACAGAGTGCCATTGATCTCGCAAATAACGGACTGAAGGTATACTTGATCGAAAGCAGTACGTCCATAGGCGGGAAGATGTCCCAGCTGGACAAGACATTCCCTACACTGGACTGTTCCATGTGTACCCTTTCACCTAAACTCGCTGAAGTTTCACGTCATCCTAACATTGAACTGCTCACATACAGTGAGATTACCGGTATCGAAGGTGAAGCAGGGGATTTCACAGTTACAGTAAAGAAAAAACCTACGTTTGTAGATCCTGACAAATGTACAGCATGTGAGTTATGTGTCTCAAAATGTCCGGTAAAAGTACCTGATGAATATAATGAAGGCGGGAACGATCGCAAAGCTATATATCTGGCATTCCCACAGGCAGTACCAAGAGTGTACACGATCGATGCTGAAAATTGCCTGTACCTTACCAAAGGCAAGTGTGGTAAATGTGTCAAGGTTTGTGAGAATGATGCCATCAATTATGACGACAAGGGTGAAGAAATCGAGATCAATGTTGGGAGTATCATTCTCAGTACTGGATTTGAACCCTTTGATGCATCACAATTGGAACAGTATAGGATAGACCATCCGGATGTGGTCACATCAATTCAATTTGAGCGGCAGTTGAGTTCTTCGGGACCTTTTGAAGGACATGTAACACTTTCAGATGGTACCCATCCGAAAAAGATCGCATGGATACAGTGCATTGGTTCCCGCAGTCCCGAGATCGGACGACGTAACTGTAGTAGTGTGTGCTGCATGTACGCCACTAAAGAAGCTACGGTGGCAATGGAGCACGATCCTGATCTTGAGACTACGATCTTCAATATCGATGTACGTGCCTTTGGTAAGGGGTTTGAGGAATTTTACCAAAAAGCAAAGAACAAAACAGGTGTCAGATTCATACACAGCCGGCCTTCCGGTGTGGAAGTTGATCCTCAGACCAACAAACTTTCATTAAAATATGAGCTCGAAGATAGTAATGGGATTCGTCAGGAAGAGTTCGACATGGTTGTACTCTCGATCGGATTGACTCCATCAAAGAGCAGTAAGCAACTGGTCAATATTGCCGGTGTGGAGATGGATGATCTGGGTTTTGTCAAAACAATGATCGACAGACCGGTTGAAACTACCCGCCACGGTATATTTGTCAGCGGTTCGATGAAGGCTCCAAAGGATATTCCTGATACTGTTGCTGATGCCAGTGGTGCTGCAAGTAAGGCATCTTCGTTGCTTTCAAGCGAGAGAGGAAGCCTTGTGACCGAGAAGCAGTATCCATCTGAAAAAGAAATTGGTGATGAGGTCCGGACCGGTGTGGTAGTATGTCGATGCGGTATCAATATTGGTAATGTCGTGGATGTACCAAATGTTGTGGAGTATGCTAATGGTCTGTCCGGTGTCGTATTTGCTAAAGAGGAAGTATATGCCTGCAGTAGCGATAGTATAGTAGGTATTGCTGATATGGTAAAGGAACATGATCTTAATCGTGTGGTAGTAGCGTCATGTACTCCGAGGACCCATGAACCATTGTTCCGGGAAACCCTTATGGAAGCAGGTTTGAATCCTTATATGTTCGAATTAGCAAATATCAGGGAACATTGCAGCTGGGTACACCAGCACGAGAAAGATAAGGCTACCAAAAAAGCGAGAGATACAGTACGAATGAGTGTATCCAGGGCGAACCTGTTACAGCCATTGTATAAAGAAAGAGTTGAGTTCGATAATTCAGGTCTGGTGATAGGAGGCGGTATTGCAGGTATGAATGCAGCCCTTGACATTGCTGACAAAGGATTCCATGTGACCCTTGTGGAGAAAATGTCAGAACTTGGTGGACTGCTAAATACATATACCACACTTCAGGATGGTCGCAGTACGAACGAAGTGCTGGAACCGTTAATTGCTCGTGTAGGATCTCATGATAATCTTACAGTGTTGATTGATACCGAACTTGTGGAACTTGAAGGTTCCATGGGTAATTTCACTGCTCATCTCAAGGGACCCGGCGTGGATGAGAAGCTCCGGTGTGGTGTATGCATCATTGCCACCGGTGCAACTGAATTGATGCCTGAAGGATACTTCTCATACGGCAAATACCCAAATATAGTTACTCAGAGCAAACTGGAACATATGATAGATGAGGGTATAAGTGATAATAATGTAGTGTTCATACAATGTGCAGGCGGGCGTAATGATGAACGTCCATACTGTTCAAGAGCCTGCTGTACTGTTGCCGTGAAGAACGCTATCAGGCTAAAAAAGGATGATCCAAAGCGCAACGTGTACATATTGTACCGTGACATCCGAACCTTCGGACGCTGGGAAGATCTGTATACGCAGGCAAGGGAACTTGGCGTGGTGTTCATGCGCTATACTGAAGACAAGGAACCTGAAGTTGGAGAGAAGTCAATTAAAATGTTCGACCACCTGTTGAATATGGATTTTGACATTAATTATGACCTGTTGGTATTGAGTGCGCCTTTGGTGGCACCTGAGACCAATGAGTCCCTGGCATCTATTTTCAAGGTACCACTGGATTCTAATAAGTTCTTTTTAGAGGCTCACATTAAACTCAGACCGGTGGAGTTTGCAAATGAAGGAGTATTTCTTTGCGGAACGGCTCAGGCACCCAAACTGGTGGATGAAGCTGTATCGCAGGCTTCGGCTGCAGCATCCAGGGCATGCACGATCCTTTCAAGTGATTTCCTCGAGACCATAGGAAATGTATCTGTGGTAGATCCTGAATTGTGCATAGGTTGTGGGCGTTGCACACTGGTTTGTCCATATAATGCTCCTGAACTTAAGGAGATCGTTGTGGAAACCGAGGAAATTACATATAACACAAAGAAGTGCGAGATCAATCCTACAATTTGTAAAGGCTGCGGTTCATGTGCTGTAGAATGTCCGACCGGGGCCATTACTTCCAGACATTTCACAGAATCACAGATAATGGCTGTGATCAAGGCTTATGGAGAGGGATTATAAATGACAGATTTTGAACCAAATATACTTACTTTCTGCTGTAACTGGTGCAGTTATGCAGGTGCCGATCTGGCAGGAGTTTCCCGTCTTCAATACCCTGCAAATAACAGAATAGTGCGCGTGATGTGCAGTAGCAGGATAGAACCTACCTTTATCTTAGAGGCTTTCAAAGAAGGTGCAGATGGAGTCCTGGTTACAGGATGCCATATAGGCGATTGTCATTATATAGATGGCAATGAGCACACTGATGTAAGGATGAAGGATATGGTAGATGCATTGGAGCATCTGGGTCTTGGCGAACGCGTACACCTTGAATGGGTCTCTGCAGCAGAAGGCAAGAAATTCCAGGAAACTATGATCGATTTTGTAGAAAAAATAAAGGCACTTGGTCCGAGTCCATTGAAACACAAAGAGTGGAGTGATTGATATGATCCAAAAAGAGACAAGAACTGAAAAAAAGCAGGAAGGCGAACTCAGGATTGGGGCTTTTATATGTGAATGTGGTGTGAACATTGCAGGTACGGTTGATTGTCAAAAAGTAGCAGATTATGTATCCACCATGCCAAACGTTACTACATCTGTAGTTAACAAATATACCTGCAGTGATGCAGGACAGGCGGAGATCAAGCAGGCGATCAAAGATCATCATCTAAACCGTGTGCTTGTAGCATCATGTACGCCCAAGACCCATGAACCTATTTTCAGGGCATGTGTGGAAGAGGCTGGATTGAATCCTTATTTGTTCGAGTTCGTGAACATCAGGGAACACTGCAGCTGGATACACATGTGGGAAAAAGAAGCGGCCACAGAAAAGGCTAAGGAACTGGTCCGTATGGGTGTATCAAGGGCTGCGCTGCTGGAACCTCTGGAATCATGCGAAGTTCCGGTGATAGATAAAGCGCTGGTCATCGGTGCCGGTGTAACAGGTATGCAGGCGGCACTGGATATTGCTGAAATGGGACATAAGGTGTACCTGGTGGAACAGGGTCCTTCCATCGGAGGTAAGATGGCACAGCTCGATAAGAAGTTCCCAACCAATGACTGCAGTATCTGTATTCTTGGTCCCAAAATGGTGGAAGTTGCCAGAAATAAGAATATCGAGATCAT
>JAIOTO010000116.1 GCA_021106765.1 Methanosarcinaceae archaeon | reverse complement strand
TCGGGATATTCGTGGTACTGGGTGCCACATTCATGTCGGTGTACTTCATGCAGATGGACTATGAGATCGCCCAGACCATATACAATACTGAAAAGAGCGATCCTGCCCGCACAACTATACAGTTCGCATCTGCTGACCTGTCGCGTTGTTTGAACTATGCTGGCATGGAGGCTCTGCAATGGCAGGGCCAGCACCCTATCATCCAGCCGGTGAACATATCGGCCAGGGAAAGAACGATCGACGATTTCATCGTAACCGCAAGGACGAAGAAAATCGATGCAGGGGACACGTTACTGGTGTCCATCCAACTACCGGCAGATGTGTGGTACCAGATATCATCCATCTGGAAGGACAGGGACATTGTCCTGACCGTAAAGGATCCTTCTGGAATCACGATCACATCGATCAACTATGGTGCAGCAGTGAGCAGCTGGAGCAATGTCAGTTTCGAGGAGAACATTATGATCCCCCGGACCACTACCATTGGCTTTGGTTCCATCGAACTTGAATGCGGTAGTGAACTGAAAGCTTCGAACTGGTACTCGATAGGCATGGATCCGGTCAAGGACATTACAGCTAATCGGTTCAACGAACTAATCAGCCAGAACTATCAGCACAATGATCACCGATTCGGTGACTATGCGATCAATATTGGATCGGATATCACGCCGTCCCAGATCAACATTGAGCATGTGAACGGCACCCTTGGGCGCCAGCTCAAGTCGACCAACAGCAGCTACCAGATATACAAAGTGTTCACCATCAGGGACCTCAAATATACTCTGATCAACCTTGAGACGAACGAAATGATCAACGGTACCCTGGACGTCTCAACCATGATCACATCCCGGGAACCACTTCTTGAAGAACTTACACGCGAATATGAAGCGTCCCTAAAAGGCCCCCAGACTAGCAATATCGTCCTGGGTGTAACCAACATCCGCTCTTTCATATATGGTCCCTGGCAGCATTATGCGTCAGGACCCCTGAATATAATTACAGATCCATCCCTTGCCAGTGCTGTCAATGCAGGGAACCTTTACGCCCAGAAAAGGACATTTGACTCGGTGGACCCCTGGGCCCTGATGTATACGACATACTATAATGGCAAGGTGCTTTACCAGGATATCCATAGCGAACGTGGATCCTTCGAGATAAATACGTCAGCGAATATCAGCGACACCTACACTGAACTGGCCAATAACGGCTCGTTCAGTATCGATGTATACAAAGGGATCAGCGACTCGATGTTGAGTAGTGGTACAACGATCGAGCAAGTGGATGAGGTGGCCAGTATCTCGGTCGCAGCATCAGACTATATCCCGGATGTTGCCGATGGATGGGTGTTCAACGATCATGAATGGTCCATATCCCAGCCAGACCTGATCCATGACATAAGTAGTCAGATCTATCAGGCAGATGTGCAGGCCCAGATCATACGAGATGGTTTCGATCCGGTGACACCGGGGAGCAGTACTCTCTCGGCCAGCAAGGGAGCGATATCTCACAGCAGCCGCGGGGTTTCCTGGGGAGGAACGTATCTTGCATCAGGTGCGCATACGGGTGCCCTGGTGGCACCGTATTCATGGAGCGATGGTACATCGAGTTCATACTCGATGTCGATGTCTCCGTCCATAAACCCGCCCAGGGGTTCGGTCAGCAGCTGGTCGATATCCAGTGCATCAGTATCACTGGACTCGTCTCAGATCATCGATGTACAGGTCACACCCACCTACCAGTATAATAGCAATGATACGACCATATCCATGCTTCGCACGGATGGTTATCTCGATCAGGAGGACCATCGGTTCGACTGGCGCGTGCGGTATGATATCAGTTACAAGATCAAAACACAGTGGTCCATTCACTATTCGTATTCCTACACATACAAGTGGAGGACCTTTGAAGGATATAAGGATCCCGTAAACGAGACGGGACCGATCTACAAGTAACACTCTGGCACGAGCAGTGGTTCGGATTCGATCCCGACCAGCCGGACGGACACGGAGTCCACCAGCCATACTGAGATAGAGGCGGAGGATCTGACGATCATCTACCATCAGCGCCCGCCCACGGGCGGGTATTCCGGACTGGCCACCTATACAGATACCATCCAGCGTGAATACCGCGAGACTATTGTGAACGTGAATTCCACAGACCTGCTAGATCTCTGCTGCTCGGATGCGGCGGACAAATATGCGGACCAGTATGTGAACATCTACCAGATCGAGAGCCGCCATTGGCTGTATCCGGATAGCTATTACCTTCCGCAGCATACGGTCCGATGCGATGTTCCGGACTGGGTCCACCGCATGGCGGCTGATGAGGTACTGGCCATGATGGATGAAGTTGAGGTGGATGATCCCCATATAGACGTTTCAATGCTGGACCAACTGGGTCAGGACCCGACCCACATGCGGTATAATGCTGCCCGGGATCTGGCAACTGACCTTGATTCATATACTGAGAACTATGTTAACCGTTCCAGATACCTTAATGGCACCGACCTGTACACCAGCAGCGATGCCGTTCGGTATATTGTGCGAAACGAGGCATACCTTAAATTGATCGATGTGATCAAGACAAAGAACCAAGATCTGGACCGTGACCTGGACTCATATCTGCTCGATCATCTCCGGGACAGTGGTATTGATATCCCGGGCATTGACCTTGGGAATTCGACCAGTGCAACCTCGGGGTCCCTGTCCCTGTTCAACAATCCTGCTATCAAGACGGCCGGCACGGCACTGGGGACGGAGATGGGCATCATCGGTACTATGGAGGTGACCGGTATGCCCGAGAGCAAGTACAACTGGACCGAGAACATGACAATCGTGGTGGATCAGTTCCCGGATTACCTGTACCATGACCCGGCGTTCGATCTGCAGGATCAATATCACTGGACCGATGAGATCACGGGAAAAACAATCTATCCACTTGGTGTCAGGAATACCTGTGTGTTCACCACCGGTATTGCGGACGATATTGCGGAACTGCTGCAGAGCAGCAGCTCTCCGGTGAAGACCGCTACTTCACAGATGGTCAGTCAGAGTATCGCTGACCTGAATGCCGAGGTGGCGGCACTTGAGCAGAACCTGAGTGAACAGGCCGTGTCGTTCGATACAACGGCTCTGAATTCGAATATTACTGGTCTGACCACGACATACAGCAATCAGATGCGAGTCCGGATCCCAGAAAAGATAGCACAGCAGATAGCAGCTGATCCGGTGGTTGTCGGATGGATCGATTCAAATAATGTGAGTGCTATCACATCAGGATATCTGAACTCTCTGACGGACGATGCGATCATCGATCGATCCACAAATGATATGCTGTCTGATGAGATCGCAAACCGATTACGGTCCCGGATTATATCGGATAATCCGACAATGGTCGGAGACGAGATGGAGGCTGTGATGAATCGCGTGGATACCGATGTCAGGATCGGTGTGGCGGAAGGGATCAGCGTGGTGATCATTGATAACAGTGCGCTCATCGATGCCGGATTCGATGCGGTCAATGCGGAGCTGCAGGGTATGATGGACCAGGTCTCTGATCAACTGACAGGGGAGGTTGCGGATCGTGTGGAGAAACGATTGAAGAGAACAATGAAATATGTACCATGCGGATTCCCGGTGCTTCCACCACACTGGGCGTTCACGGTCAATGTGTGGACGTATGATGTGATAGGGAAGTATCAATGGTTCCGGGTCGTGGATAATGACAACCAGTGTATGGTGGTGCCGTGGTTCGGGCATGTTGGACAGGAGTATGTCAGGGAAGATCAGGAAATATATCATCCTTATAAGAAAGATGAAAATGGTTATGATATAAAAGTAGGTTATAATCAACCCATTTCGTTCAGGTTTGGTGGTTATGCAGCCACAATCGTGGGTCCTGGTCCGAAAGGCGTTGGTGATAAGATCGGTGGCAGAACTGAAAAATCAATAGGCTATGATGATTTATTAAGCGAATTTGGATGATGATTATGAAAGCAAAGTTGATATTAATTGTATTGCTAATTAGCTTAGCAATATTACCAATTGTAGTGGCCGCGGAGAGCCCTTATGGTAAAATTGATGTATATTACAATGACAAACTGTATCCTAACACAGAAACTCCAAACCCCGTTTTGAAAATTGGAGAGCCATTTACACTTCGTTTTGATGTGACAATGAAACAAGAATGCAAGCTTCATGTGAAACTTTCAGATCTTGGTACATACCAAGGTATGAATAATTTTAATGTTGTAGATGGACCCTCTGAGATGGGGGAATATTATGATAGGATATTCGAAGAAAATGAAACAAATACATTTGAATGGACATTGAAACCCACTGATGAATGGGCAGGGGGATCGATGCCGATTAATTTCCATTATTCAATACAAGTTAAAAATCAATATGATCCTCTTGTCAACAGCGAGTTTACCGCCGCCGTCCCATATATCACTAACGAGTACTACGAGGGTGGCTCCTCCTCCTCCACCACAGATCCCGCCGAGGGTGCGGACAAAATTCCATCCACACCCGCATTCACTCTCTTTCTTGCCATCATTGGCATGATGTTGGCGGCGGTGTGGCGAATGAGGTAAAAGAAAAGCTTTTATCACAAAATTACCATAAGTTATGGGTGAATAAGGTAAATACAGGGGTGTGGTTAATTGCAATCTATTGTTTTTACGGATCTTGATGGAACCCTTATCGATCATAATACCTATTCGTATGATGCTGCAAGGCCGGCACTTGAGGCACTGAAGGGGAATAATATACCTCTCATATTCTGCACAAGCAAAACACGAGCTGAAATTGAAATATATGTGAAGGAACTTGACATTAATCATCCTTTTATATCTGAGAACGGCGGAGCGATCTTCATTCCGAGGGGTTATTTTGAATTTGAATTTGATCATACCAGGGATTTGGGCAGGTATATGGTCATTGAAATGGGTACTGCTTACGAGACGTTGCGAACGGCACTGATGAAAATACGCAGATTTACAGGATTTAATATTATTGGATTTGGTGATCTGGATGATGAGGAAGTAAGTACAGATACCGGTCTGGATATTGATTCTGCAAGACTTGCCAGGATGCGGGAATATGACGAAGCGTTCAGGTTAGAAGAAAATAAAGATGCAGCGAATGAGTTGGTGAAGCAAATTCACTCGCATGGCCTGAACTATACTCGTGGTGGAAGGTATTGGCATTTAATTGGTGATAATGATAAAGGTAAAGCGGTAAGGATATTATCAGAATTATATCACACGAAATTTGGTAATATTAAGACAATTGGTTTGGGAGATAGTCTTAATGACCTGCCAATGTTACGATCCGTTGATGTTCCATTGCTGGTACAGAAATCAAATGGCAAACACGATCCTTCGATCACAGATACCGGGATTGATCGCGTTGAAGGAGTAGGACCTATAGGGTGGAATAGTACAATACTTAGATTAATAAATGGTGAGAACTAAATATAACAAGTAATTAAATATTGTTAATAGAACTGATCCAAGGATCATAATACTTGAAGAGGATTTATATGATACGACTGGAGAACATGTTGCCAACGGCTTTTTTAATGGGGATCATAGAGATGGTTGATAGTGTAGGTCCTGAAAAAACATATTACTGGCTACAGTCCATTGGGAAGAGACTGGGGGAACTGGAGGGTGCCGGTTTCGAAGGAGCAAGGGATGATAGCATTAATTATTTACCTGTCTGTCCATTCGGAACAGATCTGATCGATTTCATCAATATCAATGGCGAACGCCCTCAACAATATATGGACTTAATAGATTTCTCCAACAAAAAAAGGGATATATCCGATAAACCATGGGAGTACCCTGCTCTGACAAATGTACTTGGGATCCTTCATCACAGTTACAGTAAACAGAGAGCTGATATGGCAGGTGTCAAATTGTTGAACGTTGGTTCCAGATCCCCACTGACAGATGCAATTGAATATAATGATGCAGCGATCGAACGAGCCGGGCTGAGCCGGGAAGAGGTTGATCATTATCTGGAAAGATCGTTCTGTGTGTTCAAGATCGCGGATTCAGGAACGGAGTGATTCATTTGAATCATATCGAAGCCCACAAACTCTATGAAAACAGCGTAAAAATACTGAAAGAAAATCAGCATACAAACGGAGGTTTCTATGCCAGTCCCCCAGGCACACGCTATCCGTTCATTTATCCAAGAGATCATGCAATAGGCATTATTGGTTCGATCGATGCCGACATGATGGACCATGCAAAAAAAGGGTTGGAATTTATACTAAAATCCCAGAAACCGTTGGGTGAGTTCTCACAGCGATATG
>JAIOTO010000002.1 GCA_021106765.1 Methanosarcinaceae archaeon | reverse complement strand
CAGATGCGCAAAGGTGAGTCCAAACTGGAGTTTGCCCTTTTCAAAGACGAAGTAAGCGGCAACCCCTACCGGACCGTACATCTGTGGATCACACACAATTACTCTGTTGAATACTTCCAGGAAATGGCAGAGAGTTCTGAAGACCTGACGATCCCGGATGTTGGGAACGGTGACATGGAGCAAGACCACAGTTGGAACTTCCTATCGTATACCGGCAACGTGAATGGGTCCTACGTAGAGAATGCCGGAACCTATGGGTCCAGAGCCTTTTCATTCAATTCTTTGTCAGAAGGACAGCTTCCACAGTGGAATGACCAGTTACATATTATCACAAATACCTTCCGATCAGATGATAATGGGAACTTTGTACTTTCAGTCTTCGTTAAGGACACCTTCACTTCCGAAGTTGCGACAGATAAGGATACCCAATTCAAAAAGATATTTATCAATAATATCCTGATATGGGAGGATGGGATCGGCGGTAATGAGGATTGGCAGCATGTCCAGGTACCTGTGACCTTGTATCAGGGTGATAACACCATCTCCCTGCAATTGAAACAGAACGGAAATTCGAACATGCATCCTGTACAGATATACTGGGATGATATCGCGATCTTACCTCTTTCAGAACTATCATCATATATCTCAGACGAAGGCACTATAGAATTTGACATTCCCTCGTCACAGGTGCTCCCACTCAACGATTACGTGAACACCACGAACTTCACCGTGCGGTGGAGTGGAACAGATGAGGGATCGGGTATCGATTATTTTATTGTGGACTACAGTACCGATGGTGCTAACTGGACAAACTGGATCACGGCAACAGAGACCACGTCCAGGAACTTTGCAGGCGATATCGGCAGTACATATTACTTCCGTTCAAGAGCTGTAGACAATGTTGGTAATCGGGAAAGTGAACACAATACAGCCGACACACACACGACAATTGACACCACCTCACCCACCCTCACATTGGACATCAGACCCAATCCATCTGCAGGACTTACCTGGCTGACCGTTCATTCCTCTAAACCCCTGGTGAGATGTACCTGTATGGTGATACCAAAGGGATCTAGTTCCAGTAGGAACGTAGAGATGACATCATCCGATGGCATCACGTGGTCTGGAGAATACGACGTGGATCTGCCCACAAACCATATCGTAGAGGTCATAGGTACAGATAGTTCCTTCAATACCAATACTGTTGTTGATACGATATTGGTTAGCACGTGAACAGTACCTGCACTGGTGGTTCACGGTGCGTATCCCACAGACCAATGGGAACTGTTACATGCGAAATATACTGAACGATCCGCTATGCTCGGCGTTGTAATTATGAACGGTAAGTATATTTAAGAAATATTCAGCCCAGATAATATCATATGTATCTAAGGTCCACAATATATAGCCAGAATAAAGATCTCATAATAATAATACTAATCACATACGACATTTATTCATAATGTTTATATATTATGCGGGCATATTGGAACATGTTATTAGAATAATGTATATCAAACAAGGTGGTACACATGATGAGAAATATAATACTAGGATTGGTCATAGCAATTGTTGCTATGACAGGTACAGCTGCAGCATATAATGCTGCACTATATGACGCAGTGGGGGCAAATATGGCTCCAAACCCAATTATCATCCAGCCCGGAGAGTCAGTCACACTGAGCTACCATATGACCAATATCTTGCCAGGTGATGTAAATCAGACATTCGCATACAGCAGTCTGGTTACTGTGAAAGGCGGTACAGGCGCTGCTGCAAGTGATCTGACGGTCACGACCCCGGTCAGTGTCACTCCAACATCACAGACCTATACTGATGTTGGCGCGATTACAATAGCCAATGGTGCAGGTTCCCCAATGGATGGTAGATATGAAGTAAAGATCGGTGCCGGTGGCGGAAGTGTTGAGATTGCTACTGCTACAAGGACCATTGAGGTTCCGGAATTCCCAACAATTGCTCTTCCAATAGCAGCAATTCTTGGACTTGCATTCTTCCTACAGCGCCGCAGAGAGGAGTAATTAACTCCCCTCTTCATTTTCTCTTTTTTCTCAGATCCTATTCATATTCCGCTACTCAACTCGTTTTACAAACCTTCTCCGTCAAATATCCTTGTCCTGACTCAAACCTTATATCCTCCTAATTCAATTATCACACTGATCAGCTATGAACCAAATAGAGACATTACTCGAAAAGTTATCCAACGCACACGGAATATCCGGTCATGAGAACAATATCAGGGAGATCATGGAAGAAGAGATACGTCCGTACGTCGACGAGATCCGCACTGACCGGATGGGCAACCTGATCGGTACAAAAAAAGGAACCGGTCCCTCTATCATGCTGGCTGCCCACATGGATGAGATCGGGTTGATGGTCAAGTACATCGACGATAAAGGCTTCCTGCGTTTCGTGACCATCGGGGGCTGGTTCGATCAGACCCTGCACAGCCAGCGCGTGGTCGTACATACCACCAAAGGTCCTGTCACCGGTGTCATTGGTTCGAAACCGCCGCATGTGATGAAAGACGAGGACCGGAAAAAACCCGTTAAGGCCGAGGATATGTTCATCGATATTGGTGCAAAGGACAAGGACGATGCTGAAGCTCTGGGTATCGAGGTTGGCACACCTGTATCCATGGATCGACAATTTGCCCCCCTTGCCAATAGATTATGCACATGCAAGGCTTTTGACAATCGTGCAGGAGTTGCCATGCTCATTGATGCCATGCGGCAGATCTCTGAGATGGATATCGATGCCACCATTTATGCCGTAGGTACCGTACAGGAAGAAGTAGGACTCAAAGGAGCCCGCACGTCGGCTTTTGGACTGATGCCCGATGTTGCCATAGCAGTCGATACGACCATTCCGGGTGACCATCCCGGAATCGATAAGAAGGATTCTGCACTGGGATCACAGTAGTGGATGCCGGAGGACGCGGATTGATAGCCGACCCGACAGTGGTAAAATGGCTGAGGCAAACCGCTGAGGCAAATGAGATCCCCTACCAGCTGGACGTGGGCGATGGCGGCACAACGGATGCCACCTCCATACACCTGACCCGTGAGGGCATCCCCTCAAGTACGCTCAGTGTGGCTACCAGATACATCCACTCACCTGTGGAAGTACTTGATCTGGACGATTTGCAGGCATGCGCAGACCTGCTTGCAAAAGCTGCAGGGACTGTAAACAAGTATTTCTAAGAGGAGGCTTTGACAGCCTCTTCCGTTTTCAGCCCCGGTTTGTATTTTTCACGTTCTAATACCCTCACTACATCCAAAATTTAGCACTTTGGTCCGGAACACCTGGGTGATAGATTCAATAAATTTGTATTGGTTGCTGCTAATTTGGTTATTTTTGTATTGAAAGGAGCACATTAGTGACTCTGTCACGGGGTAACTGGTAAGGTTTGTTTTCAGACACGGATTTACACAGATTTACACAGATCATGGTTAAATTAGGTGCAATTGTGTCATTATCCGGAACTTAGGGTATGGATTAGCAACATGATGGAGGTCCGTGTAACCTGCATGCCTTTTGGTGTATCAGGAACTCAACTTCGTAAGAGGTGAGTGTATCGGTATAAATATGTGTTGTGTCTGAAATAGAAATAATATCTTCAGTCATCTTTTAAAAAGACTGTCAAACTTGAGTATCAGGACTGAACACCTGCCATCTATTGGATCATGGCAGGCATTCCAGATATATCCCTCATACTGAATATAGTTGTAAAGTATGCCGGACAGTTCACTGCTCCCTCAGATATGAGGCCGCATCTTCCGGGGAGACCGTATTGATGTATATATCAGTGTTCTTCTCAAATCCGGCACGGGTTGCAAGTACTGGCTGGATCCTGACATTAAGATGATATGAACCATCAGCGATCTGATAGAACATGTAATTATAGGATGGCGAATCCAGTATCGTATCATAGCGTGATATTACGAAACGTATGGCATCCCCCAGGGATCGCATGACCTCATCCGCACAGTTTGCAAAATGGTCAATATGCTGCTTTGGAAGTATCCACACCTCGAATGGTGCTATTGAAAAATGAGGTGTGAAGGCAAGAACATCAGCATTTTCATATACAAAACGCTCAGAGTTCTCTTCCTTTTCCACAATATCACAGTATGGACACTTCTTGATATCTTGGATCACATCCTGTTCGCGTCGTAACAACGGTGGAAGTAATGGAAGGGCGATCAACTGGGAATGGATATGTTCAAGTGATGCACCCGCACGCTCGCCCCAGTTCTTAAAAAGGGATACATATTCGATCCCGGTCTGTGATTGGTAGTGAACGACGCGGTCTTTATAGGCTCGCATAAGCAGTGCCAGTTCATGATCGGATAGATCTGAAATTGTCCGACCATGCACAGGTGTTTCAACGATCACCTCATGGTATCCAAAACCAGCATCTATTTGCCAATCAGATGGTTCGATCTTTGCGGGCGTCGGTGATACCGCTGGAAAAAGGTTTGGGATACAACGCACGTCCCATCCGGTAACATGCACATCTTGCTTATCCTCCAGCACATCGCCATTCTTATAGACCGCAGTTGCCGGCGGGGTTTTATCTTCATTGCCACTGCAGAACACACAATTGGATATAGCCACTCTCTCTGTTTTCTCAGATACAAGATCTGATGGTCTTTTACTACGCTCAGATGCGATTATACAATATTCATCCAAAAAATAATGTTTCCGTATGTCTGACATTGATCATTCTCCTGAAGTATTTCGTATCTTCGCTGGCAGGAACATAAGATCCCGAGGCAGGAAATTCCACGGCTTTAGCATGAGATCACTGATACGTGGATAAAGACCGGAAATTCCAACACCCATTATTCCAGACCCCGATTGCGTTACTATATCCATACTTTTCATGTTGTCATTACCCCGGTCAGAAGTTCATAATACTGCAGAGTTGGAGACTCCCAGTTCATCTCTTTGGCGACAAGGTATGCTTCTTCACATATCTGATCGTACTTGGTCATGTCATGAAGATAAGCGTCTACAAAATAATCCATTGCAAGTGCGTAGTCTACCATAGATTCATTATATGACAGGTCAATATTATCCACCACGATCACGCCGCCCAGTCCTGTAACCTTATGCTCTAGTGTTTTCAGTGCGTCGCTGCAACCGCATACTTTGCTTATGATACTCGGAGTGCCTACACTACCAGCTTCAAGGCCGGTGAGCAGGAATGGTTCGTATCTTGAAGGAAATATACCAGCAATGCATCCTGCCATTAATTCGTTTGGCGTCAGGTTCAGGCCTTTGTCATGATCTGATATCCACTGTGGATACAGCACGGCTGAGACACACCTTCTACCATCCGTAAGTTTTGAACACTCAAGTTCCCTATCTACGATCATCTGCTGTAGCCTTAGTTCCTCTCCAACAAGTACTTCATTCGGAAGATTGATCGGGAACCCCTCTGGTACATCAGTCTTTGGACCCTGTGCTGCGATCACAAAACAGACGACCCTCACATTCTTTTTAATGTGTCCCTCCAGTATCTTTGTTTTTATCATGTGGTCGAGCAGGACAAGTGCATCAAGCAGATCAGGATACCCTTTGTTCTCGATCTCTATGCGAGATATGGAGAACATAGGAAGGATGCTTTCCGGAGAGATCTGCTTTCCACCATGGAATTGTTGCAGGTTTTTGGACAAAAACGTCTGGATCTTCGTACGGCACTGCTTTTTATTCACCTGTTCATTCTCGTTGTCTTCAACAATGATCCCATTCCTGACCAGTATTGCATCAATTCCATAGAACAGCTTAACTTCTTGCCCAGTGGAGTTACCCACAGCTGTGGCAATATCTGCATAAATGGCAAGGGATTCTAATTTGGTCATATTGGCAGCCACACCGTCCGGAAATGTGCTGTCATTGTTACGTATCTTCTGTATTGAACGATGTCCGGCAGATCTTCCCGGGAGCGTTGCATGGAATGTGGCAACCGTATTCACTGGCACATGCAGTTGTTTGAGCCTTGCAATCGTGTAAAATGTCCCAAATTCATGACAGTGAAGGCAAACCTGCATACGGGGAGCGACCGGACT
>JAIOTO010000097.1 GCA_021106765.1 Methanosarcinaceae archaeon | reverse complement strand
CTGATCGACAGCAGAAACTGAATAAGCATCTTCATGGCCTGCAGAGACTCGGAGATCTGTATAATGCAATTGTGCTTGTTACCAACCAGGTCATGTCGAAACCGGACGCGTTCTTTGGAGACCCGACCAAACCTATTGGAGGTCATATTCTGGGACACACATCAACATTCAGGCTCTACATCAGAAAATCCAAGGGCGACAAGAGAGTCATAAGGCTGGTAGATTCTCCATGTATGCCAGACGGCGAGTCCATCATATCCATACTCACATCAGGCATATGTGATCCATGAAGAGGAAAACTATTTCAGTCCTTCTTCCATTTTTAGTTCATGGTCTACAGAGCGCTTGTTGTTGATATAGACGGTACGATCACCCATCGGGACCGACGACTGAATTTCGAGGCCGTCCGCCTGCTTCATGAGCTGAACATACCGGTTGTCCTGGCAACGGGTAACATCCTCTGTTATGCCCTTGCTGCGGCCAAGATGATAGGATTGGATGGGGCAGTGATCGCAGAGAACGGGGGGGTGCTATCCATGGGATTGGATACTGATCCATATGTTTCTGATCACATGGATGAATGTGAGAGAGCATTTGATTACCTGTCCAACTACTATGAACTCACAAAACTGGATCCGGAAAATAGGCGATCAGAGATCGCCCTTCGCAGGGATGTGGATGCATCAGCTCTTCAGAAAGTGTTATATGCACATATCTCTGGTGTTGAGATAGTGGACACGAAGTATGCCATACATATCAAGAGCACATCGATAAATAAGGGTACGGGACTTGTGAGAATGGCAGAGCTGCTGGAACTGAATGCCAAAGATTTCATTGCTATAGGTGATTCCCTCAACGATGTTGAAATGATCAACGCTGCAGGATATGGGATCGCTGTCGCAAACGGAGATCCTGAATTAAAAGACGTTGCTGATCATGTGACAGCAGCACCATATGGTGATGGCGCTGCTGAGGCTATAAAATATGTTCGTTCAGAGGGATTGATATGATATGGTTTCAATCCTGATAAACCATTTCTTTCGCAATCGCCTTTTCTACTACGATATAATCCTTAATGGCGCGTACTGCTCCAAAGGGAAGCAGTATGTACTGTCCATCCTTCTGGTACTTTGACGTATCAAGACCCATATCTGGTTTTACGATCAGGTTGATCAGTTCGCCAGTCTTAATGTCCATCACGACATTGTTCAGTATACCAAGCTCTGCTCCATCAGTTGCCATTACCCGTTTGTTGGACAGGTTCTTTGCAAAAATTTTATCCATCGTTTAATCTCCCTCTGTGCAATATCTGACTATTACATGTATCCCATATATGAACTTGTTTCTCCTTTGTGGGTTCCGCCTTTGAGTTTCTGCTGCATCTTCCCGTAGAATTCGTTCATATCCTCGGTGATCGTAGGTTTCACCTTTTCCAGTGCAGCTATAAAGTGGCGGTACTTGACCACTTTGGCATCAAAGTCCTCGCGAAGGGCAAGCATCGCGGCTTCCCTGCATATGGACTCTATGTCGGCACCCACATAACCTTCTGTCAGGTTGGCCAGCTCCTGGATGTTAACATCGCTGTCAAGGGGAATGTTCCTGCTGTGGATATTGAATATTTTCTCCCTGCCGTCCTGACTTGATGGTCCTACCAATACCAGTCGATCAAAACGACCTGAGCGCAACAGAGCTGGATCGATGATATCTGGTCGGTTAGTGGCAGCAATGACGACCACTTCTTTGAGTGGTTCCAGCCCATCCATTTCTGTCAGTAGCTGGTTGACAACCTGTTCAGACACCTTTCCACCCTCCGTATTTCCCTGTCGGATTGATGATATTGCATCGATCTCATCGAAAAAGATGATACATGGGGCTACCTGTCGTGCCTTTTTGAACGTATCCCGAATTGCTCGCTCGGACTCCCCCACGAACTTGGACAGCATCTGAGGTCCCTTGATGCTGATGAAATTGGCATTGGCCTCATTGGCCACGGCCTGCGCGACCAAGGTCTTGCCTGTGCCCGGTGGTCCATACAGCAGTATTCCTTTTGGAGGTTTGATGCCCATTGTTGCGATCCTTTCCGGTCGTTTCAGGGGCCATTCTACCGTTTCTATGATCTCCTGCTTCGCTTCTTCCAGCCCGCCAACCATGTCCCAGCTGATCGAGGGGATCTCCACAAGTACTTCTCTCATAGCCGAGGGTTCGACCTCATTGAGAGCATCCTCAATGTCATTAACACTGAGAGTGAGCTTGTCCAGGATCTCCGGGGGGATCTTGTCGTCGGTCAGGTCGATATCAGGCAGGATCCGACGCAGGGATCGCATGGAAGCTTCCTGTATCAGGGCCAGCAGGTCAGCACCTACGAATCCCTGAGTATATTCTGCCAGATGCTGCATATAATCCTGATCCACATCTTCGTCAAGTGGCATCCCACGGCTATGTATTTGCAGGATCTCCAGTCTGTCATCTTTGTCCGGGACACCGATCTCGATCTCCCTGTCAAACCGTCCGGGTCTGCGCAGGGCAGGATCGATGGAGTCCAGACGATTGGTAGCTGCTATGACCACCACCTGTTTGCGTTCGTCCATACCATCCATCAATGTCAATAATTGGGCAACCACGCGGCGTTCTACCTCTCCCGTAACGTCCTCACGTTTTGGGGCAATAGAATCTATCTCATCGATGAATATGATGGTTGGTGCATTCTCTGCAGCATCCTCAAAGATCTTTCTGAGCCTTTCCTCACTTTCTCCGTAGTACCTTCCCATGATCTCGGGACCTGCTATATAGAGGAAATTGGTGCCAGATTCATTGGCAACAGCCTTGGCGATCAGGGTCTTTCCGGTCCCTGGCGGGCCGTACAGTATGACTCCCTTTGGAGGTTCGATGTTGAGTCGCTGGAAGAGCTCATAATGTTTCAGTGGCAGCTCGATCATCTCACGCACACGCTGTATCTCATCACCAAGTCCCCCAATATCCTCATATGCGATACCACGCGTTGCGTCCTCATATCCCATAACAGGTTTCTGACGTATCTCGATCTCTGTCATCTCATTGATTATCAGGATACCCTCTTCCGGTTGGGTCTCAATCGCGATCAGGGGGATAGCCTGATTTCCGGATACGGCTTGACCCATGGAACTTATGATGGGCACAACATCTCCCTGGACAAGAGGACGTTTGAGCATATTATGTTTGATAATGGCACCGCTATTACTGTCGAAATCCATTACAATGCCTTCGGGTGGAGCCAGCAGTACATGCTGTGCAGGGTTCAGCTCCGTCTTTTTAATTGTGATGCGCTCACCGATACTGACACCTGCGTTCTGTCGGGTGAAACTGTCAATACGAATGATCCCCTGTCCCCAGTCCTGGCGATCTGCTCGCCATACCTTTGCAGCTGTTGTTTTCTTTCCCTGTATCTCCACGATATCCCCTGGTGAGAGTTGCAGGCTGAGCAGCGTGCTCGGGTCAAGGCGTATAATTCCCCTTCCTAGATCGATAGGGTGTGCTTTTTCCACTTTGATTTGTATTTCATCCATTGAAGTCATCCTGAGAGTCCTTTTTCTTGATAATATTTGGTCCAAGACATAAATACTATCTGGTGTTTCTTCATATTTCGTTGAAACTTGCAAAAATGAGATGTTCATAATTATATGATGGGGATAAGATCGTTTGCATATATTTATTCAGAAAGAACAAAATATATCTTGTAGTCTGCCCAAGGCATCCGCTCAAGTCAGACTGACATGATTTTATATTAGATCAAGAACAAAATATAAAAGTAAAAAAAGAAGATTGGTTGGTCAGCTGCCCACTTTCCAATCAAGTCACAGTTTTGCATCTTTGCCCCACATAGCAATTATCTTGTTAATTGCAATATGGGTATATTTGTTGTTTTGTTTGATGGTAAGTACGCCATCTGCACATGCCTCGATCATTCCTTCGAACCTGTCAGGCCCGCCGCAGTAGATATAGACATCCTTGTTCAGATAATGTTCCACTATGAATGGCTGCATGGTCTCTACCTCACTCTTCCCATATGGCGATGATCTTATCAATGGCGATATGGGTGTAGCGCTCATCCTTTTTGATGGTAAGCACGCCATCGGCGCAAGCCTCAATATAGCCCATAAACCGGTCCGGACCACCACAGTATACGTATACGTTCTTGTTCAGATAATGTTCTACTATGAAAGATTGCATGTTGTTT
Source organism: Methanosarcinaceae archaeon (assembly GCA_021106765.1). Classification (GTDB taxonomy): domain Archaea; phylum Halobacteriota; class Methanosarcinia; order Methanosarcinales; family Methanosarcinaceae; genus JAIOTO01. The sequence goes on along the minus strand of JAIOTO010000097.1, from coordinate 5,416 downwards.
TACCTCCAGATCCTGTATTTATTCTTTGTTTTACATGTATGGTGGATATATTCACCAACTGCATGTACTAATATGTGTTAGCTATTATTTATAATGTGTGGGCTTTCATAATAATTCTTCAATGTGTATATATGTCTCTCTATATTATATGGGCCATATCTACGGCAGAACTCATACCTATTCCTGTCGTCTGTTGCAACTTCCTGATCGTTGATGATGTGTATGGAGACGGTTACTTTTATGATATTCAGATCATGTTTATAGTATTATGGGCAAGAACGATTTATTCTCTGGCATCTCCAGAAACGTGGTTTTGCTCGGAATGGTGAGTCTGTTCACGGACATGAGCAGCCAGATGGTGTTCCCGCTGCTACCTCTGTACCTTACCTGCGTGCTTGGGGCAGGGGCGTATGTGGTGGGCATCGTGGAAGGTGCGGCCCAGGCAAGCGCCTCCATGTTCAAGTTGGTATCCGGCTACTGGTCTGACCGACTCGGCAGACGCAAGGTGTTCGTTATTGTGGGTTATACACTCAGTGCGGTTACCAAACCTCTGCTGGCCTTTGCGAACGTTTGGACCACCGTGCTTTTCGTGCGGGTGGTGGAAAGAGTTGGTAAGGGTGTGCGAACGGCACCCCGGGATGCCATCGTAGCGGAATCCACCGACCAGCGTTACCGTGGCAGAGCGTATGGTTTCCATCGGAGTATGGATGGTTTTGGTTCAATCATAGGCGCATTGCTTGCCTATATACTGCTACAATCGCTGGACTACAGGGACATTTTCCTGCTGGCCCTGATCCCCGGGATGCTAGCGGTATTCTTCCTACTTTTTGTTAGGGAGGAAGATCAGCCAGTGGTTGAGAGAACATCGTCCATGGCGGGGAGTTTCAGGGACCTACCCCCCGGTCTGCATCTGTTCATCCTGGTTGCTTCTGTCTTTTCCATGGGTCATTTCGGATATGCGTTCCTGCTACTCAAGGCGGTGGATGTGGGTCTGCCAGACCAGGGAGCGTTACTGATGTACGTCATTTTCTACATGGTCTATACGCTCTGCACGGTACCGGCAGGGATTGTCTCGGACCGGATAGGACGGCGACCCATACTGATGACGGGTTATTTGCTGTTCGCACTGGTGGCAGGACTGTCTGTAATGGTATCTTCTCCGACAGGTGTTCTGGGCGTGTTCGTCCTCTATGGTGTGTTCTTTGCCCTTATCGATGGTTCCCAGCGGGCGTTTGTCGTAGACCTTGCACCTCCTCATCTCAAGGCTACTGCACTGGGGGCCTTCCACGCATCCATAGGACTGGTGGCCCTGCCAGGGGGTATGATCGCTGGAATGTTATGGGATACCTTCGGGCCGGGGATGACCTTCATGTATGGGTCGGTACTGGCAGTGGCTGCGCTGTTGATGTTCACGTTCGTTAAAGATTGAAAAAAGAGACTGTCTTAGTCCAGGAACTCCTTCAGTCCGTCATGCAGGGTGATCGTTGGTTCAAAACCGATTGAGCGTGCAGCTGAGATATCCGCGACACTGTGCCGTATATCTCCGGTAAGGGGTTCGTTGTGTTCGATCGCAATTTGCTGATCATGGAGATCAAGGATGACGGCAGCCAGCTCGTTGATCGTGGTGGTTTTGCCAGTGCCGGCATTGAGGACCTGGCCGATGGCCCTGTTGTCGTTGATCGTAAGGGCTACCAGTTCAACTATATCGTGTACGGAAATGAAATCACGGGTCTGTCCTCCGTCCCCGTAGATGCGGGGAGACAGGCCGGCCCGGGCGCGTTCCATGAATTTCGAGATGACTCCTGAGTAAGGATTGGATGGGTCCTGACGTGGGCTGTAGATATTGAACGGTCGGATACTGACCGTGGGTATGTCATAGACACGGTTGTACATCATGCAGTATTTCTCACCGGACAGTTTGCTGGCCCCGTAAGGGGACATCGGATCCTGAGGATGTGTCTCATCAATGGGCAGGGTCACAGGGTTTCCATAGACCGCAGCCGAGCTGAAATATACGAATCTCTCAAGGTCGGCCTCGCGTGCTGCTTCCAGAAGATTAAGGGTTCCGAACACATTATTATCTGCATCGAAAACAGGTTCTTCCACGGATCGGGCCACACTGATCTGGGCTGCGGTATGAATAACGATGTCGGTGTCAGAGACAAGTTCCCTGGCCACCTCGCTACGGATATCGTCCGTTATGCAGGTCACGTTGTCCGGGACATCTTTACGCGTTGGAGATGATAGGTTATCCAGTACGGTGACCTCTGCGGATGAATGGAAGTGGTCCACCAGATAGCTTCCTACCTGCCCCAGTCCACCAGTAATGAGTATTCGTTTCATGTATTGTTATAACCGGTTCTTTGTTGATAATTATTGCGATGTGTAAGGGTCACAAGCTCCGACACGTTTCCTCGCAAAACATATTGAACTAATAGTCAATGTAATAAGAAAGACATTTTAAGGATAACGTCCTACAATCAAAAGTCTATTACTGAATTATAAACGTGATACGTGTTCTGGAGATCAGGCTGATCCATGTCTGCTATAGCTTCGATCCAATGATGCACTATAGGATTTCTGAAAAAATATAATGGTAAACAGTAAATGGAATCCATTTTTACAAAAAATAATTTTCAATATACGGAGGTGTTGGATGAAAGCATATGAAACTTACGATGATCTTCCCAAAATAAAACTTCCTCATGGCAAAGAGGTATTTATCAGTGACAGTACCATACGTGATGGTGCACAGATGCCCGGTATTGTCTTAAAAAGTGGTCATAAGGTCAAGATCTATGATTATTTACATGATATCGGCATCGAAAAGTTGGAGACATTCGTGTACAATGAGCGAGATCGCAAGGCCATTGAACTGATGCTTGACAGGGGTTATGAGTTTCCGGAGGTCACCGGTTGGGCTCGTGCTACGCCATCAGACATTGACCTGGTGTTGGATATCGATGAGATTAAGGAGACCGGCATACTGATGTCGGTATCAGATGTACATATGTTCGACAAGATGGGACTCGAAAGCCGAGAGGCTGCAGAGGATAAATATCTGGGGGCCCTCCAGTATGCTGTGGACCATGGCCTGAAGACCCGCGCTCATATCGAGGACATGACCAGAGCTGATAATTACGGGTTTGTGTATCCTTTTATTAAAAAGATACTTGAGATCGATCCTGACTGTACCATCCGTTTGTGCGATACCATTGGTTATGGTGTCCCCTTCGCTGGTGTGGACGAGCCATACGGTATTCCGTCCATGGTACAGTACACGAAGAACGAACTGGGTGCGAAGAACATAGAGACCCACTGCCATGATGATTTTGGTTTTGCATTTGCTAACTCCATCGCAGGTTACTGGTATGGTGCCAACTGGTCAAACGTGACCTTTTTAGGTATCGGTGAACGCTCAGGCAACGCAGAGATGGAAAAACTGTTACTCTTCCTGTCAAGGCGTGTCGAAGGCTTTGATAAGTACAATATCGAATCCATAACAGAATTTGCGAGGTTCTTGCAGAAAGAGGTTGGTATCAGAGTTCCACGCAATAAGGCTGTGGTGGGCAAAAATGTCTTTGCACACGAATCGGGCATCCATGCAGCTGGTGCGATCAGGAATCCATTTACGTATGAACCTTATCCTCCGGAGGTTGTTGGTGGGGAGAGGGTATTCCTGGTGGGTGATTCATCAGGTATTGATGTATTGAGGCACAAAGTACAGGAGATGCTGAACGATCTTATTGGTGCTCATATTGAGGTTGAAAAGAAAGATTCACGTCTGCGATCTATTCAGAAAGATATCCAGAAATTGTATGATATGGAAAAGCGAGTTTCCTGTATCTCAGATGAGGAGATACAGGCATATGTGGAAAAGTATTACCTCTTCATGCCTATCGTTGAGAAAGATATGTCCAGGGAAAGTATATACTCGGAAGAATATACCAATGGTGGATCCGAGGACGATGATTGAGCATAAGGTGTGAATACCGTATCCTGGATCACAATAGTTGCAGGCAGGAACCCCACTGTTTTTGCGTGGGGTTACTGACCTTCACTCATATATTTGAATACCTGTCTTCAGTATCGTTTCGAGTTACAGTTTTGCGATGATCGCATCAGTCATCTCACTGAGTTTTGCACTACCGCCCAGATCATAGGTAATGGTCTTGCGTTCTGAGATCACGTCTTCAGTTGCCTTGAAGATGGCATCTGCATTATCCTTCTCTCCCAGGTAATCCAGCATCCATGCACCTGCAAGTATGGTGGCTACAGGGTTTACCTTGTCCTGACCGGCGTATTTTGGAGCAGAACCATGTGCAGGTTCGAACATAGCGAATCCGTCCCCGATGTTTGCGGAGTAGATGAGTCCTATGCTACCGATAAGTGCAGAACATTCCTCACTGATCACATCCATGAATAGGTTGGTTGACAGAAGCACCTTCTTGTTGAACAACTGTGGATTCTTGATCAGCTGCTGAGCAATGTTATCTATATGATACGGCCATATCTCGATATCTGGATATTCCTGCCCTATCTTTTCGACCTCCTCGAGGAATGTTCCACAGGTCTGCTTTAAGATATTGCTTTTATGGATCGGAACAACAGTATCAAATCCTCGTCGTTTTGCATCCTCAAATGCATATCGTGCGATGTTCCTGCAGGCAGGACGTGTGATCTTTCGTATGGCGATGTACACATCATCAGTTAGTTTGACTTCCTCACCGATGTACATTCCTTCTGTACCTTCACGGACACACACGAAGTCGACATCGCCCAGTGGGTTGTTCATATTCGGGAAGGTCTTTGTCGGACGCACATTCGCGTAGAGGTTGTATTTCTGCCGGATGGACACAGCCACACTCTTTGGTGATCCTGCGCCCCCGGGAGTGGTGGTGGGGCCTTTGAAGCATACATCTGCTTTGTCCAGTATGTCCCACGTTTCATCGGGGATCAGGGAGTTTCCGCCATTTTCCTTCCACCACTCAGCTCCTGCCTCACATGTTACGAAATTGATCTCAGTACCAGCGGCTTTCACCACTTTTAACATTGCTTCCACAAGGTCCGGGCCAACACCGTCGCCTTCTATTATTGCTGCTGTTTTACTCATTTTATTGTTCCCTTTTTTTTGTATTGAAATTGTTTAAGATGTATATTATTATATTGATATGTGTCATTAGGGGTATAGTTTGACATCTTAATCTTGCATCATATAAATATAATAGGGTAAACCCATAACAGATATTACATTCAGAGAGGGAAAAATATCTGGAAGTATCGCATGGATCCGGTAGTATGATATCAGACAGTTAGCATCCTTTCCCGAACACCGATAATTTTCAATCCATCTTTTTGTGAAGTTGATATTCTTGATCTTCCTCTATTTACAGAAGATACCAATCCATATCGTTGG
>JAIOTO010000047.1 GCA_021106765.1 Methanosarcinaceae archaeon | reverse complement strand
TTGATAGCCTCTGGATCAATGTTGAATGTGTCCGGCTCGATATCTGCGAGAACAGGTCTTGCACCGGTGAACAGTATCGAATTTGTAGTAGCAATGAAGCTGAAAGGTGTTGTTATGACCTCGTCCCCTTCTCTGATCCCATGTGCAAGCAATGCGGCATGGAGGGCGGCAGTGCCCGAGTTCACGGCAATTGCATGATCTGTACCTACAAACTCAGCAAATCGCTCCTCGAATTCAGCAACACGTTTTCCTTCTGCGATCATTCCGGAACGCAGTACCTTGTTCACTGCTTCGATCTCTTCATTACCGATATCTGGCTTTGCGATTGGGATCATGATGTACCTCTCGTTTTAATACGATCAGATAGTATTTAATGTTTTCAATTTATCGGGAAGTTCCTCGATCCGGGCAGGACATCCGATGGCCAGTTTCCATGGAGGGACGTCACGTGTAACAAGGGCCCCTGCTGCAACCATGGATCCCTCGCCGATCTCCACGCCTGGCAGGATCGTTGCGTTTGCGCCCACGGATACTCCTTTATGAAGGATAGGTCCTTTGGGATCATATTCTCCTCGTATGGGATATTTGTCGTTTGCCAGTACCGCACAGGGTCCGATGAAGACATTGTCCTCAATGGTAACATGTGTTGGGATGTACACATTTCCCTGGATGCTCACATTGTTGCCTATTGTAACATTCCCATCGACGATCACATTGGAACCTATCAGGACATTGTTTCCAATGGTGGTCCTCTCTCTGATCATGGCGTGATGTCCTGTCTTGAAATTATCACCTGCTGTAACATTGCTGAATATAGTGGTCCCTGCTCGTATCATTGCATCTCTGCCGATGGTACACCCCACAAAATCACTGTCCTCAATCTTCTTGCCCTGTTCAATGATACTGGTCAGGATGCCGTGTTCCGGGTATCCAAGGATCACATTTTCCATTATTTTTGTATCAGTATCAATTGAAGATGATCCATAGATCGTGGCAGAATTGTGGATATAGGTAGTGTTGTTGCTCATATTGTTCACCGTTATTTTCTTTTGAATTGTATTTAAATAGTTGATAAGGGTTGCGATCGTAACGAAGGGAGATGGTTACAGTCTAATATATTATGGGTATGTCAGGCATATAAGGGCATGTTCCCAATCAAAACATTATTATGCATACGATACTATTTCCATCCCATGTTTACGATTCTAACAGGCGCACAATTCGGCGATGAAGGAAAAGGGAAGATCGTTGATCTGATGGCGAAGCATTATGATCTCGTTGTCCGTTTCCAGGGAGGGGACAATGCAGGGCATACAGTAACAGTAGGGGAGGATGTGTACAAGCTTCATCTGATCCCCTCTGGGTTTTTACTTGATTCAAGGGTGCTGATAGGACCAGGTACGGTCCTTAATCCCGAGGTACTTGCCGATGAGATCGACATGCTCGAGAAGGGCGGCATCACTGTAACTCCTGAAAAGTTGGGAATTGATGCTAAGACCAGTATCATAATGCCTTATCACATAGAACTTGATGGTCTGCGGGAATCATCACGTAAGGAAAAGATCGGGACTACCAAACGAGGTATTGGTTTTGCCTACATAGATAAGATCGCACGGGATGAGGTTCAGATGGCAGATATCTCCAGTGAGAGTTCTTTGCTTGACAGGCTTTCTGAACTTGCACCACAAAAGGAAAGTGCGATCAAAGATATGGGGGGCGATCCCGGTTGTGTGATGGATGAGGCAGCTATCCTGCATTATGTCGAACTTGGCAAAAGGCTGGGTCCATACATCACTGATGTATCCTATGAGGTCAATAAGGCTCTAGATGAGGGCAAGAATGTCCTGGCAGAAGGCGCACAGGGCACACATCTGGATGTGATCCATGGTACGCAGAAGTTTGTCACATCATCCAGTACGATTGCGGGTTCGGCATGTTCGAACATTGGTGTTGGACCGACCCGGGTGGATGAGGTCCTTGGAATTGTTAAGGCATATATTACCCGGGTTGGTGAGGGTCCTCTTCCAACGGAATTGGCCGATGAGGCTGGTCAACATTTACATGATGTCGGTCAGGAGTACGGTACTACCACGGGGCGGCCACGCAGGTGTGGTTGGTTCGATCTGCCGCTGGTGAAAAAAGCAATATATCTGAATGGTTATACAGGTGTTGCACTTACAAAGGTGGATGTTCTATCGGGTCTGAGGTCGGTCAGGATGTGTACCGGTTACCTGCTTGATGGCAGGATCCTGGATTACCCGCCGGAGATCACATCTGAAGTTGCCAGGTGTACTCCTGTATATGAGGACCTTCCGGGATGGGACGATGACCTTACTAATGTTAAGGAATTTAATGATCTGCCAGAGGCTGCCCGAAAATATGTGATCCGTCTTGAGGAATTGATGGGTGTACCAGTGGAGTATGTCTCGGTTGGACCTGGAAGGGAACAGACGTTCAGGAAATGAATGTTGGATTTGTTCTCACACAGGCAAAAAGCATATATATGAATCGATAGGTTTATCATCGTTATTTCACTGTATGTATCAGAATACGTAGATCACGCTAATAGTTGATTACAATTGAAAAATATATATCTCACAGCAATAGGAGGAAAAGATGACTACAGCATACGATGTCCCTGCGAGCAATATCATCACGATGGTTGCAGATAACTTGAAAGAAAATGAAAATATCCAGCCACCAGAGTGGGCTGGCTATGTGAAGACCGGTGTTCATAAGGAGCTGCCACCTATTGAGAGCGATTGGTGGTACACCCGCTGCGCAGCAGTACTCAGAAAGATCTACATGGGTGGACCAATAGGCGTTGAGCGATTATGTTCTGTTTATGGGGGCAAAAAGAATCGTGGTTCAGCACCATCCAAAAAGGCCAAAGGCAGTGGTGCAGTTGCCAGGGAAGTCTCAAAACAGCTTGAAGCAGCAGGTCTTGTGCGCAAGATGAATGACGGTAGGGTCATATCTCCCGCGGGACGGAAATTAATGGATAATACTGCTCATGCCGTAAAGGGCGAACTGATCTCAACGATTCCCGAACGTGCAAAGTACTGAGTCATCTCAGTTCGATGGGTAAGTCCTGATGATAGCCCTTATGATGGGGTTACCATCATGGAGGCTATCCATTGTTGTGGAGATTCCGGGAATATAAGGAGTGAGATAATATGGAAGACGATCTTGAAGCGATCAGAAGAAGACGGATGGCTGAACTTCAGCAACAGCAGGCATCATCGTCACAGGGTGACATGCAGGCCGCCTACCAACAGGAACAGGCCCTTGCCGACCGAGAGGCTCAGGTCCAGGCTATGCTGCGCCAGATCATGACGCCCGAGGCCCGTGAGCGCCTGACGCGCCTGAAAATGTCGCGTAAAGAAATGGCTGAGCAGCTGGAATCACAATTGGTATCGCTTGCACAGAGCGGTCGTCTGCAGTCCAAGATCGATGATGAGAAACTCAAAGCTCTTCTTATGCAGATGCAACCAAAGAAGCGCCAGACCAAGATCACACGTGTCTGACCATGAAAGCCCATGTCCTGTTCAGTGGAGGAAAAGATAGTTCACTTTCAGCGATCCTGCTCGAACCGTTCTTCGATATCGAGCTCGTTACCTGTAGTTTCTCGGTACTTCCGGTAGGTGAGGTCGCCAGAGAGGTTGCAGCTGAACTGGGTTTTGATCATCGTGTGCTATCTCTTGATATGGATATACTCAACAATGCACTGGAGATGGTCATTGAGGATGGATATCCCGGAAATGCCATAAACTATATACATAAGAATGCAATTGAAACACTTGCCGCAGAACCGGATGTTCATGTTGTCGTTGATGGCATAAGACGAGATGATCGTGTTCCAAAGCTGGATGCTTCACAGGTACGAAGTATCGAAGATCGATCAGGCATCGATTACGTATGTCCTCTTCTTGGGTTTGGTCGATCTGCAGTTAACAGATTGGTTGGTACATACCTTCAGGTCGAAGAGGGACAGAGTGATACTATCACAAAAGCAGACTACGAGGCAGAATTGCGTCAAATGATAAGGGATAAATATGGGACTGATAAGGTTACGGACATATTTCCTGATCATATTCAATCGCATGTCATAAAACGAAAACAAAAATCAGGTCAATCGATCTGATACGGTCCAATTAATGATTTATAGGATAATTGTTTTATAGGGTCAAACCTTAATTGAGTTCAAATCACAGGTGAGATAAGTGAGTCACAATACAAAAGGACAGAAGATTAGACTGGCGAAAGCCCATGGTCAGAACCAGCGTGTTCCATCATGGGTGATCATTAAGACCAACAGAAAGGTCGTTAGTCATCCCAAGAGGAGACATTGGAGACGAAACAGTTTAGACGTAAAGTAAGGTGATTATAATGGCAGACGTTGTAAAGGAACAGATATATACGATCCCTCTCCGTGCAGCAAAACTGGCACCTAAATGGAAGCGTGCCAACCGTTCGATGACACTTATAAGGAAGTATCTTGTACGGCACATGAAAGCAGATCCTGCACAGATCAAGATCGACAGTACGATCAATGAACTCATATGGAGCAGGGGTTCTGAAAAACCACCTTCTTCGATAAGGGTCCGTGTGGCAAAGTTCGAAGATGGTGAGGTTCAGGCAGAGGTTGCATAATCTCTGTTCTTCATATCTATTAATATTGCAATAAGTGTGGACAATAATGATCCGGACATTGAACATATACGGCACTCCTGTGATTGGTGTGTTCGCCACATGTACAGAAGATGTGGCACTGGTACCCACCGGCACAGATTCGAAAGTGGTCACTTTACTTGGAGAGTTGCTTGATGTTCAGGTAATTCCTACCCTGGTGGATGGTAGTTCAGTGATCGGATCTCTTGTCCGCGGAAATTCTAATGGTTTCCTGATATCAAAGGCTGCAGGTATAACTGATCTCAAGGATGTTGATCAGCCTGTAGGTATACTCCCTGGCAATCTTACAGCTGTTGGGAACGTCCTTCTGGCCAATGATTCAGCTGCGCTTGTCCATCCCGGTATGTCGGATGTGGCAATCGAGGTTGTATCAAAAACGCTTGGAGTAGATGTACATAGAGGTACTATTGCAGGTCTCAAGACCGTAGGTATGGCAGGTGTTGTTACTAATCGGGGACTGCTGGTCCATCCCCGGACAACTGAGAATGAGATGGAACATCTAACAGAGGTGTTCGAACTACCTGTCGATGTTGGGACCGTTAACTATGGATCACAGGTTGTAGGTTCAGGAATACTTGCAAATTCCAAGGGATATGTATCCGGGTCAGAGACCACTGGGCACGAACTTGGAAGGGTCGAAGATGCGCTTTTATTTAGTTAATGAATTATTCTTTAAGATAAATGGGTGATTGCACATGAGCGATTTTGTTGTCAAAGGCACATTCAAAGCAGGACATGACTGGGAAAATTTCACAAAGACGGTAGAGAGTCAGAACGAAAAGAACGCACGTGAGAAGGTATATTCTCTTTTTGGTAGCAAACATGGCATAAAACGCCGCCTGATCACAATAGCTAGTATTGTAGAGGCATGATGGCCATGCCCGAACTAAGTCAACAGGATGTCCAGAACCTTGCGATGCAACATCGTGAGTATCAGAAGCGTGCACAGACGGTTCAGCAGCAACTCAATATGATACAAATATCCATTGAGGACTGCACACGTGCCATTGGGACCCTGGATGAGTTGAGTTCGGCAGACGAAAGTCTCGACACTATGTTTCCAATTGGTTCAGGTTCTTTCATACACGGCAAGCTTGATAAGGTCGATAAGGTCGTCGTTGATGTCGGTGCAGGTGTAAATGTTGAAAAATCGGCAGAGGACGCAAAGGAGATCTTGAACAAACGCAAGGCTGAGTTTCAGAAAGGACTTGAGCGCATGAACGCATCCCTCACCCAGATATCACAGCGTATCCAAAGTATCGAATCAATGATCAGGGAAAATACTCCCCAATAACTTTTTTTGAGTCAATCCATTATTTTATCTTTTAAGGGTGGGTCAAGTGTTCAATAATCTTAAGAGTAAACTCACAGGATTTAAGACGGCAGTTGGAGCCAAGATAGATAATAAAGCCGTGGTTGTTGAAGGACAGAAACCTGCCGATCTGGAACTGAAAGCTACTGAACAGTCTATAGACTCCTCTTCTGTTCCATCTTCCGCTCCTTCACAGCCAGGTTTTGTCCAAAAGGCCAAAGCACTTGTGTTCGAACGGGAGTTCATCCTTGATGAAAATGATCTGGAGGATACTCTGTGGGAACTTGAAATGGCATTGCTGGAGAGTGATATAGCATTGTCAGTTTCCGAGAAGATCGTAGAGTCCGTCAAGAATGAACTGGTAGGCAGTCGCAAGACAAGATCGTTGAAGATGCTCTTCGAAAATCGATATATGATGTGATGTCCGCAAATGTGTTTGACTTTGATGATTTCATCAGGAATGCTGAAAAACCTGTACATATTGTATTTATCGGAATAAACGGCACGGGTAAAACTACGACCATCTCAAAACTGGCAAAACGACTCCGTGATATGGATCATTCTGTAGTGATCGCCGCAGGCGATACTTTCAGGGCAGGTGCCATTGACCAGATAGCTATACATGCAGACAATGTAGGCGTAAAACTGATCAAACATCAGGACGGCAGTGATCCTGCGGCAGTGATCTACGATGCTGTACAGTATGCAAAGGGACATAATATGGATGTGGTCCTGTCTGATACTGCCGGCCGTATGCATACAAATGTCAACCTGATGGCACAACTTGAAAAAGTTTGTCGTGTAAGTCCTCCTGACCTTACCATATTTGTTGATGAAGCTGTGGCAGGGAATGATGCTGTCGAACGTGCAGAACAGTTCAACAACGCCGTTCCGATAGATGGTTCGATACTGACCAAAACGGACGCTGACTCAAAAGGCGGTGCAGCGATCTCGATCGCTTACATCACCGGCAAACCGATCATATTCCTTGGAATGGGTCAGGGTTATGACGATCTTCAGAAGTTCGATCCCAAGTGGTTCGTGGATCAGCTGTTCGATTGAACGTCCCCACTTTACCGATCCTATATTCTGTACTGCTCTTCCATGTCTCTTTTTTCTGTTATTGTGGGGAGGAGTTGCATCCGTTCTTCAATTCCGTTGTAAGGTTTGCTATCCTGTTGGTAACATCGTTCCCCGATGCAATGATATCCACAAGAGCTGACCCGACGATTACACTATCGGCACCGGCTGCAACAACCTTCGCTGCCTGTTCGCTATTTGAGATCCCGAAACCCACGGCCTTCGGGATATTTGTCTTCACTCGGGAGAGTATATCTGCTGTGGTATCGGAAATATCAGACCGTTTCCCTGTGACACCAAGTCTTGAAACAATGTAGACGAACCCGGAGCTCTTCTCAAGGATCTTGCTGATCCTCTTATTGTTGGTCACAGGTGTGATCATGAATATAAGATCCACATCCCGCTCACGGCAGGACTTTGCGAGCATTTCACTTTCCTCTACCGGAAGGTCGGGAACGATGATGCCAGTGATACCTGATCTGGTACAGTCCGTCACGAACCTGTCAATACCACGTTTGAAAATAAGGTTGTAATATGTCATACATACCAGTGGGATAGGCACCTCAAGGGATGCGACAAGCTCAAAGTATCTGTCTGTGTTCATGCCTGCAGAGAGTGCCCGCTCGGCTGCGGCCTGTATCGTGGGTCCGTCTGCTGTGGGGTCTGAGAATGGCAGTCCAAGTTCGACGATATCAGCTCCAGACCGGACAAGCGTGTTTACAACTTCCTTTGTTGTTTCAGGGTCAGGGTCACCGGCACACACATATGTGATCAATGCAGCTTCGTCTTTATTTCTTAGTTCCTCAAACTTTTCAGATATCTTCATTGGCTCCCTCCTGCGATCTTAATAACACTATCAAGGTCCTTGTCCCCTCGTCCAGATAGATTGATCACGACAAGATCCCCCAGCTCCCCCGATTTTGCTTTCTTCATGACATAGGCGAGGGCATGGGAGGATTCCAGTGCCGGTATTATACCTTCCATACGACACAGTTCATGAAATGCTTCCAGAGCCTCGTCATCGTTCACACTGCGTGGCTCAAGACGTCCGGTATCGGAAAGGTGTGCCAGTTCCGGCCCAACACCAGAATAGTCAAGTCCTGCGGATATTGAACTGGATTCCAGTATCTGTCCGTATGGGTTT
>JAIOTO010000103.1 GCA_021106765.1 Methanosarcinaceae archaeon | reverse complement strand
CCAGAAATAGTAGTACGATCAAGATAAGCAAGAATGGCATCATGATCATTGGCACTATTCTTACGCATAGCAAAATCAATATCCACTGACGTACCGTTCACAATGGTAAGATCAGTGACGTTGGTAAGCCACATTCCACCCATGGAACTGCTGTAGATCACAGAGGACAGGCGGTAATCACCGTTAGGAACGTTGGTGAAGAAGTAATTACCACTATCATTGCTGGTAGTGTTGGCAATGAACTCATCCTGAAGATCGGTTAGCACAAGATCAGTACCAACTTTTGCGGATCCTGTCTTACTTACTGTTTTACCTGAAATAGTAGTACGGTCAAGGTAAGAGAGCATGGCATCATGGTCATTGGCACTATTCTTACGCATAACAAAATCAATGTCCACTGGCGTACCGTTCACAATGGTAAGATCAGTGACGTTGGTAAGCCACATTCCACCCATAGCACTGCTGTAGATCACAGAGGACAGGCTGTAATCACCATTTGGAACATCACTGAAAATAAAGTTCCCGCTAGCATCACTTGTTGTATTGGCAACAAATTCAAATGATCCTGCACCTGCGGGTGCGATACACATGATCAGAAGTACAAGTACCAATCCAAATATTCTGGTATTCTTTATATATCTCATATGATCCACCACATTTAGTTCACATCCGTACCCAGCACGAACATCACATTCGTCTGGTTCTCATTCGCCGATACCACAGGTGCAAGCATCAAAATAACCAATACACCTAAAAACAATAAACAACATTTTATCTTTCGCATGTTATCTCTCCGATAATGTGCAGGACATCCCGGATACTTTGCTTGGCAGCTGTGCCGGGATGTCTACACCTTTCATTCGATACTGTAGATATATTTGACTTGTTTTATATCAAGTTGATTTTACTAATCTGTATAAAAATTTTTAACTGCCTGTCTCATTCCCCGAATCAGGCACATACACAACCCGACCATCTGCCAGCTGATATGCCGTACCCAGTGCCTCACCGGTACCTCCTCCGATCTGCTCTGTCATATTGAGCACTTCAATATTCTGTCCTTCCTTTATGATGATCTTCATGTTTTCCTCGCCGGGGTTTTTAATAATGGTTATATCGTCCGTGGGAGACAACAATTCCGGCAACTGGAATGACATCACAAGCGCTACAAGCAGAGCCACCGAAAAGACCATGGCTATATCGAACAGGTTCGCCACACCGGTCAGAGGGTTCTGGTCCTCGTCTTCATAAAGGATACCTGTTCGTCGAGATCGCCTCTTCCTCATTCTTTTACCTCGATGGATTCCAGAATATAATCGATATCTGCCATATCCTGCCAGTACCATCGCTTGCGTACCAATGTCAGTACATACCCGATAATACCTGCGAACAGACCGAGGACCGTAGTTGCAAAGGCCACCATCAAATTGTTGGCAAGCTGAAGTATATCGCCCTGAGCAAGACCAATCAAAGCCGGTCCCAGAGGGATAAGAGTACCCATCAGACCGAGCATTGGGGCAACTGTGGACAGTATCTTGGTGTACTCCAGGTTCTTGGTCATCCGAACCTCATATTCTTCGGAAAGCCATTCTATGGACGTGATCCTGTTCTGGCCCAGATATGTGGCGGCATCTCGGGCAAACGAGTTTACAAGATGATTCTGTTTGATCGTATCAAGATGAGCGGCCGCGGCCTCCATATCTGAATTGCAGATACTCTCCTGTACATTTTGTCCGATACGATTCAATTCTCTAACGTCACGATTACGTTTTGCATATTCGGAGATGAACTCTCCTATCAGACCCAGTGAAAAAACTACTGAAAAGAGCAGCAATATGACCACAGGATACAGCAATGAAGATGAGACCGTGTACATTAGCATGAATAAAGGGGATTCTAAAGACATTTTTACTGCTCACTCCTTATATGATTCAATACAAATCCTCCGATTATGAATATTGCAAACACAATAAATGGTAATATCTCTACCTCAGGTCCCGTGAATGCGGGCAGGTTCATCTGTTTCGTCCTCATGTAAGCAGGCGCTATTATGGCACCCATTAAATAGAATATACCAAGGAACGTCATAACACTCCCGAGACTCTCAGGGGTTTTACCAAGCCTTTCGAAGAAAAGGGACGATACAACAACCGTTACAAAGAAAACAACACCCACACCGATCCCTATCAAATAACCATTCACCTCAAGAGTTGATGCGAGCAGCATGATCGAAAAGAACAGGGCGGTCAAACAGACCGGGCAGGGCAGAGATATGACCAGGAAGGTATGATGAGAAACGTCACAACCACAGTTCCATTTCTTCTGGGTATAGATCCCCGCACCTATCAGGACCAGTGCAAGCATCACATGTATCGTCATACCCATACTTGTTATGAAACCCAGATCAGATCCATCAATATAACCGACCAGACCACCGATGATGATCGATAGAAAGAAGTAGCTCCCCGCTATGAGCAACATTTTTTTTCTTCCGATGTTGGAAAAACCACATCCTACGCCGGTCTTGAGACCGAACATCAGTACAGCGATCAAGATCCCGATCACAATAAGGTATACTGTATCCATATTAGTCTCCATAACGATATTTCATCAAAATTATTCGCAGTATTGTTTGAAGGTGTGTCAGTGGGTTTGAGTTCCAACACATTCAGGATGATACATTGACGTTTCGAAATAAAACGTTGGGAAATATAAGATCCTGAGTTCTGTATGACCGAAATACCAATCCAGTCAAATGTACTTAACCACCATTGATGCTTAGGGTATTGCAGTATACTATATAAATATGTGGAAATGGATTATAGATGTTATCTTGTGAGGTAACTGATTGGTTTGACAGAAAACAGCAAATAGCAAACAACTCAAAAGGTGCTATAACTTGTGGCAAATATTGGATATCATGAGCTCATCCAGATACAAAACCACATGAATAACGCAAAGACTAATATCTAACGAGCAACCATTTCAATGCACAATGAGCTCCATCATCTGCCCAAAATGTGGGAAAGACACTAAAAAACTCTATGGTAACGTCTGCAAGGAATGTTACTTAAAGAAATTGACCCTGTTACAACTACCTCTGGTACTCCATTTGAAAATATGTGCAACATGTGGAGCACATTTTGACAGAGGTAAGTGGAAGGATACAACTGATCTTGATGATATTATTATCGAAAAAGTGAATAATGAACTGATGGTTCATGAGGATGCAGAAGATATCGACCTATACATCGAACCCATCAAAAAATCCCCGTATATCTACAATATCAGAGTGAAGGTCGATGCCACAGTATACGGTGACCCCATACATGAGGAAGTGAACACAGAGATTCGACTGGATCGTGAAGCATGTGACATCTGCAGCCGGATCGCCGGGGGTTATTTTGAAGCTATCGTCCAGATAAGGGGTACTGGCAGGACACCGGATGCGAATGAGAAGAAGAAATGCATGCAGATCACGAACGATGTCCTCATCCAAATGGAGAATAAGGGTGACCGGCTTGCATTCGTATCACATACTATCGATTCTAAGGACGGCATAGACCTCTACATTGGTTCAGCGAATACCGGGCGTCATCTCTGTAAGACGATCAAGACAGAGATCGGCGGATCTTTTTCCGAGTCACCTACCCTGTTCGGGCAGAAGGAGGGAAAAGAGATCTATCGGGTCACATTCGCAATGCGACTGCCACAATATACATCCGGGGAGATCATATATACCGGAGGACGAACGGTTGAGGTCAAGACCTGCGGGAAAAACGTCAAAGGTATCGACCTTGTGACAGGTTCACGCTTCCTTGCCAAACTCGAGGACGTGGAGGATGCCGAGCGTCTGGGAATGGTGCACGATGCATCCATGGCTGTTCTAGTTACCGTCGAGGACGACACCATCATGGTACTCCATCCTTCCACATATCAGACAGTAACGATCCAGCGGCCCCTCTTCCTCGAAAGCAAAGCCGGTGAGGAGATCCCTGTGCTGGCAAACGAACATGGACTTGTTGTAATACCCAAAAAGGATTACGATAAATATTGAAACAACATAAATGGAAGGTGATGTGATGGAGAACATAGTCGTCATAGGCTATAGCAGCCGCAACATCGCATGTTCCGCAAAACGTGCAGGATACAATGTTTATGCCATTGATGCGTTCTGTGATGTGGATCTTCACCAGTGTACAAAGGACACCAGAACCCTCTGTCCTGCCGATGGAAAAGACATACACTCCTTTGATAGTACATCGATCATAGAAATGGTGAACGAATTCGATATGAGTCCTGACGCCGTAGTCCTTGGATCCGGATTTGAGCTTCTGGACCTGAGTGAACTGGCTTGTCCTGTACTGAACAACCCTGCATCCATCATGGAACAGGTATCGGACAAGTACACCCTTTCAAAAGAACTAAAGACATTGAAGGTTCCTCATCCAGAAACGTATTCCCTTAACGATGCAGGATCGATAGACCGACCCCTGATGCTTAAACCAAGATGTGCAGGAGGGGGAAGATTCAATAGGATCGTCAGTACTGATGAACAGATCGATAACGCCATCGATGAGATCTCAACGATCGATCCAATGCTCGAAGCGCAGGACATGCTTCTCCAGGAACTCGTAAAAGGTATCCCTGCAAGTGTGTCGGTCATTGCCAATGGCAAACAAGCACAGGCTATTGCGGTGAACGAACAGCTAATCGGAGTTCCCGGACTTACAAATTTGCCCTTTGCCTATTGTGGGAATATCACATCCTTCGAAAATCCCTATGCATTACACATGTGCAGGATAGCCACGGACGTCTGTGCACAACTTGGACTTATTGGTTCGAATGGAGTAGATTTCATGGTCACAGATGAGGGACCTGTGGTCATAGAGATCAATGCCCGGTTCCAGGGCAGTCTGGACTCTGTGGAAATGGCAACCGGGATGAACCTTTTCACATCCCATTTGGAAGCATTTGATGGAGTGATACCTCACAAACCAGTGGCGAACCAGTATGCATCAAGAGCGATCCTGTATTCAAATAGTAGTGTGGTCATCACTGAGGATATCCAAAACCAGATCAAAGGAGAAGACACCGCAGATATCCCGGATATCGGATATGTGGCAGAACAGAATGATCCCCTGACATCCATTCTTGCAACAGGCATATCCAGAAATGAGGTGTGTGAGAAGATGAGACGAACAGTAGAGAGAATTAATGCCGTACTGTAATACCAAACCTTTTAACACAGGAGAATAGTACATGTATCCATTGTATCTGATTGAGGTGATTGAACATTGATAGATTTGGATGATCGTGTGGTAA
This sequence comes from Methanosarcinaceae archaeon, assembly GCA_021106765.1. Lineage (GTDB taxonomy): Archaea > Halobacteriota > Methanosarcinia > Methanosarcinales > Methanosarcinaceae > JAIOTO01. The sequence continues at coordinate 6,094 of JAIOTO010000103.1, read as the reverse complement.
GAGGGTACCTTGTGCAGCTTCTCGGGGAAGAAGGAGTAACGATGATCGAAAAGATGCCAGAGGGCGAGGTGACAGATGAGGAGATCTCCGTGGCAACAGGGGTTGTGTTGAACATCATTAGAAGGAACCTGTTCATCATGAATGAGAACAAGCTTGCCGTCTGTCGAAGAGAGCGCGATGGAAATAGTGGCTGGCTTACTTATCTGTGGCATCTTGATATGAAGAACATTGACACAGACCTGTCCAAAGAAAAAAAACGACTTGTCAAAAATCTTCGTATTTATCTTGAGTTTGAAGAGGACAACATGTTCTATGTATGCCCAGATGGATGCGTTCGTACCCTTTTCGATGATGCAGCCACATGCGAGTTCCTGTGTTCTGAATGTGGGGAGGATCTGATCTTCGAAGATAACACCCAGGTGGTGGAAGCTTTGAAAAAGCGCCTCAAGGAACTTGAGCAGAACTGACGAGCATGATCTCAGATCGAGAGGCTGTTGATTACCTCACTGAAGCGGGATGCGCACCAAATGTGATCCGGCACTGTGTTGTAGTCTCACAGACCGCCGTTGAGATCGCATAGCAGCTTATTGCAGATGGAAAGGAAGTAGACCTGGACCGTGTCACTATCGGCGCACTTTTACACGACATCGGACGAGGGCATACACATGGTATCGATCATGCCGTTGAAGGAGCAAGGATCGCCACGCAACTTGGAATTGATCCGGACCTTGTATCCATAATAAAAAAGCATATCGGCGCAGGGATCAGCCGAAATGAGGCACAGGATTTTGGTCTTCCTGATGATGACTATATACCCAGGACCATCGAAGAGAAGATCGTTGCACATGCAGATAATCTTGTAAGAGGGGAGATCAGGATAACTCTTGACCAAAATCTTCGCAGAATGCGAGAGAAGGGCGTGGCCAGGTCGATCATCATTGAGATCCAGAAGCTCGCTGATGAGATCGGAGTATATTGATCAAATAACCCGATCAAACGTTATAACCAAATTTTATGAATATGAACTACCATACAGTAAAATGGGTGGCAGTTACATGATCGTTGCAAATATGTGTAAATATATACATAGATAGATTAACATATGTATCACATATCTTACATCATGAATGTACACGCAATTCATCCATCGCTTGGAACCAATGATCTTCTTGTTTCAATTTGAGGATATAATATGTGGCCACGAATACAAAGAATGAGTACATAACAATGATACCAGTGAACATATGTACTCTTATGTATGGATACAATTACACATAATTATACAACAACCGACTTTAAGAAGATCAATGCTTTCCTGTATGACATTCGATATATCATCATTTTTTATGTATTCGGAGATTTTATCACCACTTTCCATGCATTGAACTACGGGTTTGAAGAGAATGGTTTTCTGGCAGCGGTCATGGCAGATTATGGAATCTGGTCATTACTGGTATTGAAGTTTTTATTCCTGGGGATCGTCTACTGGAACTATAAGACCCTCAGAGATGCTTCAAAGCCATGGACAACAACTGTATGGAATGCCTCTAAATTTCTGGTTGCTTTCGCTGGATTCGTACTGGTCGTCAATAATCTGATGGTTATCTTCTCACGCTGCAGTTTATTTGAATTTATCGGAATCCTATGAGAAAGGATATCACAGAAAAGGTTATATACTAAAATTACTAATCAGAGACTGTGTTTGTATCATAAAGATACAAAACATACTTTTATTGATATCAAGTTTCTCGTTTTTTGAGGTATACTAATGGATAATGACAAGCACTTTAAAGGTACGACGACTGTAGGAGTAGTATGCACTGATGGTGTTGTCCTGGCTACGGAAAGAAGGGCAACCATGGGGAACTTTATTGCAAGCAAGACCGCAAAGAAGATCTATCAGGTTGATGACCTTGTTGGAATGACCACCGCGGGATCGGTAGGAGACGCACAACAATTGATGCGTTTCATAAGCGTTGAATCCAAACTTTACAAAATGAGAAGACAGGAACCAATTACCATAAAGGGGATCACCACACTTCTGGCAAATATTCTCAGCGGCCAGCGATATTATCCATTAATGGTACAGCTTTTAGTAGGTGGAGTGGACAAAAAGGGTCCTGGAATTTATTCTCTTGATGCCCTTGGAGGAAACATCGAAGAAACAAAATTTGTATCCACAGGATCAGGTTCGCCTATGGCATATGGCTTATTGGAAGACCGATATCATGCAGATATGAACACTGAGGAAGCTGTTGATCTTGCTATCCGTGCCCTCCACACTGCCATGAAACGGGATTCCGCATCCGGAGAAGGTATTGATGTTGTTGTGATCACGAAGGATCAGTACGAACGACTCGATTCGGAAGAAGTTAAGAGGAAACGTGATCTATTAAACTAATTTAGTAAGATTGATATCTATTTCTATGCACAACTAATATTTCATGCAAATGATACATTATATTCCTCAATATTTTTTTTAACTCTTTCAAAGGAAGGCTGTTTTAATGGTAATAGAAGACGTACTTGCTGAACTGAAGACAAAGATCGAAAACAAACTGCCAAGCAACATTACTATTTCTGATGTTGAGTTCGAAGGTCCACAACTTGTAGTTTATACAGAAGAACCCAAAAAATTTGCCGATAATGGAAATATTGTACGTGACCTTGCAAAAACACTTCGGACGCGTATTGTAGTGCGTCCTGATCCGAAAGTACTTGCACCTCCTGAAGAGTCCATTGCTAAGATCAAGGAAACTGTCCCTGAGGGTGCCATTGCCTCTGAGTTCTATTTCTCACCTGATGTCGGAGAGGTTGTCATCGAAGCAGAAAAACCTGGTCTTGTTATAGGAAAACATGGTGAGACTCTCCGGGAAATTACAAAACAAATAGGGTGGACTCCAAAAGTTATCCGTACCCCTCCCATCAAATCACGGACCGTAAAGAACATCCGTGAGTTCATGCGAAGTAACCACAAGGAACGAAAAGAGATTCTCAAAACCTCTGGAAAAAATATCCACCGAGAATGCACATCAAAAGATAAGTGGGTCAGGGTCACATCACTTGGGGGATGCAGAGAAGTTGGAAGAAGTTGTTTCCTCTTATCCACACCTGAATCAAAAGTAATGGTAGATTGTGGTGTCAATGTTGGATCGGATGATGATATGACGCCTTATCTCTATATACCTGAAGTTCAGCCATTGAACCAGATCGATGCTGTAGTGATAACGCATGCACATCTCGACCATCAGGGACTGGTTCCACTATTGTATAAATATGGATATGAAGGTCCTATCTACTGTACACATCCTACCAGAGATATAATGACCCTTTTGCAACTCGACTTCATTGATGTCGCTGCAAAAGATGGTAAAAGGATACCTTATGAATCATCTCACGTCAGGGATGCACTTAAGCATACCTATGTCCTCGGTTATGAAGAAGTGACCGATATTGCACCTGATATCAAACTGACCTTCCACAATGCAGGCCATATCATAGGTTCGGCTTTATGCCATTTCCACATTGGTGACGGACTACACAATGTAGTCATAACGGGTGACTACAAATATGGACCTACCAGATTGTTCGATCCGGCTGTAAATAAGTTTCCGCGTGTTGAGACGGTAATAACTGAAGCAACTTACGGCTCATCGAATGCAGTGCAGCCATCACTGAAGAACGCTGAGAAGAATCTACAACAGATAATAAAGAATACCCTGGCAAAGGACGGGGTCGTGCTCATACCAGCATTTGCCGTCGGAAGAAGCCAGGAAGCAATGATCGTCATTGAAGATGCTATCAGAAAAGGAATCATTGATAATGTACCAGTCTACCTTGATGGTATGATCTGGGAAGCAACGGCCATACATGCAGCCTATCCCGAATACCTGAACAATAAACTAAGGAAACTTATTTTCCAGAAAGGACAGAACCCCTTCCTTGCTGACTGCTTCAAACCTGTCGATTCAAAGGAACTTCGGAGGAAGATCATCGATGAACCACATCCATGTATAATCATCACAACATCCGGTATGATGAATGCAGGACCTGTGCTCGAGTACTTTAGAGCCTTTGCATCAAATGAGAATAACACGCTTGTATTTGTAGGATATCAGGCAGCTGGAACCCTTGGAAGACGCATACAAAAGGGATGGAAAGAAATACCCCTGTCCTCCAGCAATGGAACCGATATGGTCCAGATGAACATGAGCGTTGAGGTCGTTGACGGTTTCTCCGGTCATTCGGATAGGAGACAGTTGATGGAATTTTTCAATAAAATGAAGCCGCGACCTGAGCGCATATTCACAGAACACGGTGAAGAGAGATCCTGTCTGGATCTGGCAAGTTCCATCCATAAAAAGAATAGGATCGAGACACGTGCCTTGACAAACCTTGAAACGGTGAGACTGGTCTGACGACCAAACACACTTTTCTTTTTTGTGAATATATTGAATTATAGTCAAGTAATGGTTTATGGTAAAATATTTTTGCCAAATTTATGTGAAAGATGTATGAGGTTTTCTAAAAAACCCATACATCCTTTAAACGATTTATTCGTGGATCAGATCCAGTAGCCGTATCGCAAGGTTTGCGGCATTTGCACCATTGTCGATCCCCACACTCGCAACCGGTACACCGGGAGGCATCTGTGCGATGGACAACAATGCATCAAGACCTCCCAGTTTAGAGCTGACAGGGACACCGATCACAGGTTTTTTCGATTTTGATGCGATAACACCTGGTAGTGCTGCGGACAAACCAGCTATTGCAATGAATACCTTTGCGCTGGTAGAGCGGACATACTCATCCAGTTCATCGGGATTACGATGTGCAGAGATTACCTGTATATCGAACGAATATTTACTATTCTCAAGTACTTTTACAACTCGATCCGAGATCGCATGATCTGATTTTGATCCCATTATTACTGCAATATCTTCATTCATATTTTTACACCTTTAGGGTAGGTTTCCCTCTCCACTTAGCTCATGTTGACGTTCAATGTTCATCCTGATCAGTATCCTGAAAATATCTTCCACTGCGGCTGTATCAATACACTTCTCAGTTGCTTCACTCACCGCACGTTCAAGAACTACATCATTTTGCGTTTCATCATTTATTGAAATATGGTCACTCTTCTTTGATTCAAGAACATCCTCTGCCAGTGCCATACGCTTTGCAATGAGACCAATGATATCACAATCGATCTCTGCGATCCTCGAACGAACCTTTTCTATTCCAGTCATAGTCATATCACATTTATTAATATAGTTACTTGATAATAACCGCACCGTTATTATTGACCTTTGTCCTTATCAAATTTCCGCTTGTATTGCAACTTTCCCATGATCTCCTGATACTATCTGCATTTCCCGTATCAACGATCGCGACAAAAGCAGGTCCTGTTCCCGACAGGCTGACGCCTGAGACACCATGTTCCAGTGCAAGCATCATGAGCTCAGTATCGAATCCAAGGGCTCCACAATAGAGGAAACCATTCAAGGTCATTGCTTTTTCATATTCTCCCTGCAAAACAAGCTCATAGGCCATATCCACCCAGGGAGCTATCAACTTTGACCTTAACACATCGGTCTGTGCGCTGAACGATCGTTCATCAGGAGCGAAGATAAGGACATCCATGTTTCGCTCGACCCGCTGCACCAAAGTATCCTCATAATTATCCGTGACAACGATACCACCGAAAAATGATGCACAAGCATCATCAAAAGCACCTGTGATCGTCACACCAACCTCTCTTGATGCCCGAACCCCGATCTTAACCGCATCAAGTGGTTCCAGAGTTTCACCAATGGCATCCAGTGTTGCAAGGATCGTAGCGTTGGACGCTGCACTGCTGCTCTTTAAACCACTTGCGAAAGGGACCTCACTTCTCGTGGCAATCCTGCCCCCCATCTCAAGCCCAAAATGTTCCAGCACAAGCTCGACCGAACGTTCAATAAGAACAGTATCACCATCCGGAAGACCCTTGATCGAACCTTCGATCAAGGAAGAGGTTCTGGATAGTTCCACATCCGCAAATGTTTTCAGATCAACTCCGAATGCGGCACCTTTGCCGGTTGCGATCGCATTT
>JAIOTO010000001.1 GCA_021106765.1 Methanosarcinaceae archaeon | reverse complement strand
CGATATGATATACACCTACCTCTGAGTCGCCTCATATGGTAAAGGTGATTGTGTACCACCCCGGGATATCAGCGACCGGTGGTGACCGCTAAATATATCATCAATCAGATGTATTATGGGGATACTTTGTGTAAAGGGGCTGTGGCCTAGCCTGGAATGGCGACGGGCTCCAGCGGATAAATGATGAACAACGGGTCTGCTGAGATCTACCCGACGGGGTGGATCGGTGAGGAGCCGTTGGAGCACTGATATGTGTTCAGAAGAATTGACTGTCATAAGGCAGTTGTTCGGAGAGACCCGTCGATCGTGAGTTCGAATCTCACCAGCCCCACGTTCCTTTTTTTTGCAGTGGATACATTTTCAATTCTGTTGAAAATAGCCTGATACAAACCTTTAAATGTAATAATGTGTGTACTACAATCCTGTTTCATCATCGGGATGACATCCCGTGGGAATGTGGCTTGTTCTCAGGCTGAACCGTGAAACAAAAATGGAACAAAGGTGAATGAATTGTCAAAATCATTTTATGGATATGTAAGGGATGCATGGAAAGACCCCGACAGCACATACGTCAAGGACCTGAGATGGGAAAGGCTACAGGTATGGAGACGTGAAGGCTCTGTTACACGGGTCAGAAGGCCAACCCGAATTGACCGTGCACGTTCCCTTGGCTACAAGGCAAAGCAGGGAATCATTGTGGCACGTGTAAGGGTCCGCCGTGGAAGCATGAGGAAGTCCAGGTATATACGTGGTCGTCGTACCCAGCATATGGGTAAGAATAAAATCACTGTCGGGAAGAGCATACAGAGGATCGCAGAAGAGCGTGCGGCAAGAAAGTACCCGAACATGGAAGTCCTGAACTCCTACTGGGTAGGCGAGGACGGAAAGCTAAAATGGTACGAAGTGATCCTTGTTGATCCAAGTCATCCTGTTATCAAAAGCGACAAAAACCTGAACTGGATTACAGACAAGGTCCACAAAGGTCGTGTCTATCGTGGCAAGACAAGTGCTGGTCACAAGGGCAGAGGTATGGCAAAACGAGGTACCGGTACTGAGAAGACCCGGCCCAGTGTACGATCTAGGACCAGCTGGAACAAGTGATACACTATATTATCGTGCGTGCCACAGCGCACGCCACAGAGGATGTATCCAGGGTAAGAGAAGCCCTGGATCTGTTCTTACCAGTACCTGCAGGTAAGAGCAAAGACCACAAAGATCTGGTAGATGCACTGGAAGTTCAGGGGCATTACGGCAATCCGATAACGATGCTCAGTGCAAAGATCGATAACAAAACTCAGACATCTGCTGTTGTTAAGTATATTCGAGAACATCTGTCGGATAAGGATGTAATCACTCTCAACAAAGAAATCCAGGAACGATTGGATGATGATCAGCTCCTCTTTTTGAGATTCAATAAGCAGAAGGCATATCAGGGTCTGCTGGAATTATCCTCTTCTTCTGATGCGATCGTCGTAAGGATCAAGATCGCAACGTACCCAAAGAACCGTGAGAAAGCTATGGAGATCGTGGAGGAATTGCTTGTCCCAACCGAGGTTCTATGATCTGAATGTGCATTCCCGACCCGATGGTAATACTGAGCCAGAACAGATGGCCTCAATGGCAGACCATATCGGATACAGCGGGATTGCGATCACGAATCATTCCAGTAATAAGGATGCTGTTGTCGAAGTGGATATGCAGGATATTAAGGTATTCCGTGGCGTTGAGCTCATGGCTTCCAAAGCCTCAAAGCTTCATGGACTTGTGGGAATGTATCGCAACAAGGTGGACGTCCTGATCGTTCATGGTGGCAATGAGGATGTGAATCGAGCTGCTGTGGAAAATCCGAACGTGGATGTGCTGGCTCATCCCCAGACACCGAAGGATGGTGGGATCAACCATGTGCTTGCACGATCGGCAAGTGAGAACAATGTAGCGATCGAGTTCAATATGGATGCGATTATAAAAAGTCGTGGTGGCCGTCGGGTGCAGACCCTTTCACATTTCAGGAAGAACCTGGAGCTCGTACGCAAATATGGTGTACCTATGTTACTCACAAGTAATGCCGTATCACGTTTTGATATGAGGGCACCACGAGAGATGATCGCTCTTGCAAGTCTGTTTGGGATGACGCGGGATGAAGCAATCGATGCGTTAAGCAAAACCCCGGAGAATATCATTTATCATAATCACTCATCAGCGGGTCCGTTATGTGAAGGTGTTGAAATGATCCATGAAGAAAACCTGTCAAAAGGTGAGTTCTTATGAAGATACTTCCTCCAACACTGCGTGACACAAAACGCTACCTTGCCTTTGAGCTGGTCTCGGTTCGCCCAGTAGCAAGAAATGACCTGATACGTGAGATATTCTCATGTGCCAGTTATCTGGTAGGTGATATGGGTTCCAGTCAGTGTGGAATCCGGCTCCTTGATTTTGAAGGTTCCCGGGGCGTGCTGCGTTGTTTAGCTGATAGTGTGGAATTGACCCGTGCGATCCTTGCGATCCTCTCATCGGTAGAGGATGAGCAGGCTTTCGTATACGTGCTGGGTGTGTCTGGCACGGTAAAGGGTGCCACAAAAAAGTGCCTGGAGCATACAGGTGAGGTCCAGGCAGGAATATCAGACACATATATATGAGTGGAAACTCTATTATAGGTAATTGTTGTTATCACCTGTGTAAATACGATAGGAGAACATGAAAAGCATGCAAATGGCACCACAAATGGGATATGATAGAGCTATTACTGTTTTTAGTCCAGATGGAAGGCTATTCCAGGTCGAGTATGCAAGGGAAGCTGTCAAGAGGGGAACGACAGCTGCTGGAATAAAAGCTATGGACGGAGTGGTACTGCTGGTAGATAAAAGGATTACTACCAGTTTGATCGAAGCAGAATCGATCGAGAAGATATTCCAGATCGATGAACATATCGGTGTTGCAACATCAGGTCTTGTTGCGGATGCACGTGCCCTTGTGGATCGGGCACGAGTGGAAGCCCAGATCAATGTGGTATCGTATGATGAACTGATAGGAGTTGATGTGCTTGCAAAGAAAATATGCGATCACAAACAGACGTACACCCAGTATGGCGGTGTGCGCCCTTATGGTACAGCCCTTTTGATGGCCGGTGTAGATGATGACCGACCACGCTTGTTCGAGACGGATCCGAGTGGTGCGCTGTTGGAATATAAAGCAACAGCGATCGGCGCAGGCAGAAATTCATTTATGGAAATGTTCGAGGAGAAATATAATGAGGATCTGAACCTGGATGATGTGATCATTCTTGGTATGGAAGCCCTCTATCAGGCATCGGACATGAAACTGGATGCATCAACACTTGAGGTTGGGGTCGTCACAATAGATGATAAGACGTTTAGAAAGTTATCCGAAAAAGAGGTTAACACCTATGTGGAACGCGTCCTTGAGACCCACAAAGAGGATGAGCAGGAAGAGGAAGAAGGAGACAAATCAGAATAAGATCCTGGTAGCAGGGTCTATTTTCAAAAGGAAGGTGTTCAGATATGGTATCTCTTGATGAAGCTTTGGTAGCAAGATTAAAGAAAGGAAGTAAACATTTTGAAGTTCTTGTGGACCCGGACGGTGCTCTTGCGTACAGAATGGGAGAGGATGTAAAACTTGAGGACATTCTTGCAGTAGAATCGATATTTGAAGATGCGAAGAATGGGGAACATGCTGCAGAATCCGACATAATGGGTAAGTTCGGTACAGATGATGTATTCGAGATAGCAGCATCGATCATCAAACATGGTGAACTCCAGCTCACTCAGCAGCAGCGAAAATACATTCTTGAAGAGAAAAAAAGACAGGTCATCGCGACTATTGCGCAGAATGCGATCAATCCTCAGACAAAGACACCACATCCACCAACACGTATCGAACATGCAATGGAAGAAGCAAAGGTGCATATCGATCCTTTGAAATCGGTAGATGAACAGGTAACCCTTGTGATGAAAGCGATACGCCCGATCATCCCGATCCGTTTTGAGGAAGTAGACATCGAGGTTAAGGTGCCACCAGAATATGCTGGGAAGTCCTATGGTGATATTGCGAAGTTTGGTACAATGATGAAAGATTCCTGGGAGAATGATGGTTCCTGGGTCGCAGTCATCAGGATGCCAGCGGGAATACAGAATGATTTTTATGGTCTTGTGAATCGCCTGACAAAGGGAGATGCTCAGACTAAAATCCTATGAAGGCGGCGTGAAAGATGGATCACAATATAGTTATTCCGGGACAGATGCTTTCGGAAGATGTGAAGAGTGCAGGTCATGGGACCTATGTGAAGAATGACAAGGTCTATTCTCTGTACTATGGTGTTGCAAATTTGAAGGACAGGACTTACGTAGTTCCATTTTCAGGCAAGTACATTCCTTCACGAAAGGACTATCTGATCGGAGTTGTGATACAACTTACATCTTCAAATTGGATATTTGATATCAGATCTCCCTATGATGGTCTGCTTCATGTATCCGAATATCCAAAACGTGTGGAATCTTCTGGAATGAAGCGTATCATGGATATAGGGGATTGTGCGATCTTGCGTATTAAGGACGTAAGCAAGTCCATGAGGACCGATGTTTCCATGCGTGAGCGTGGCCTAAGGCCATTGAAAGATGGACGCCTGATCGAGATATTGCCAACCAAGGTCCCACGGGTCATTGGACACAATGGGTCCATGGTCAGTATGCTGAAGAAGGAGTCCAACTGTGACATGTTCGTTGGACAGAATGGCAGAATATGGATACAAGGTAAGGACCATGAAATGGATCGCTTGACCGAAGCGATCGATATGATAGAGCGTGAAGCACATACATCGGGTCTTACTGAGAAAGTCCAGCAGTTTATGAACAATGATCCGGTTGTAGAGGATGATATCGTATCTGGTTCAGATGAGTCTGTGGACCAGGGATCAGATGCTTCGTCTGAGGATAATGACGACACTATACCCGAGGAAACCTGCAGGAAGATCGATGCACTTCTGGATGATGCAGAAGATGCATGAAGGTCTTTGCTGTTCGAGGGAAATTTGAAAATAAATTTGGAGAATCAATTATGAGCGATAAACCGGAGTATTTTATCGATGAGAACGGTCTGCGTCTTGATGGCAGACGTACAGATGAGATCAGGCCGATGACGATGGAAATGGGCGTGCTTTCCAGAGCGGATGGCTCCTGTTATCTTGAATGGGGAAATAATAAGGTGATCGCGGCCGTATATGGTCCACGAGAATTGCACCCCCGCCGATTGCAGCGTCCAAGCGAGGTACTTGTACGATACAGGTATAATATGGCTGCGTTCTCTGTTGAGGACAGGATCCGCCCGGGTCCAAGTCGGAGAAGCACGGAAATATCGAAGGTCAGCGGCGAGGCATTTGAACCTGTTGTCATGACCCAGTACTATCCAGGTGCTGTTATTGATGTATTTGCCGAGGTCCTGCAAGCGGATGCCGGAACCAGGACCGCAGCGATCAATGCGGCCACACTTGCACTTGCGGACGCCGGGATCCCAATGAAGGGATTGGTGGCAGCATGTGCAGTGGGTAAGGTAGATGGACAGCTTGTACTTGATCTCAATAAGCCTGAGGATAACTATGGGGATGCGGACCTTCCTGTGGCAATGACCCAGGATGGCGAGATCACATTACTCCAGATGGATGGTAACCTGACCCATGAGGAGTTTATCAAGGCAATGGAAATGGTTAAGAAGGGTTGTGACCAGATATTTGAACTTCAGCGAAAGACCCTGATATCCAGGTTCGGTTCCGAGGACGATGTCGAGGCACTGGAAGGATCCATTGAAACTGAACCGGAAGAAGAGGAAGCGGAGGAATTATCTGAGGAGGAAGTACCTTCAGAGAAAGAAGATGTTTCTGATACTGGTGACAATGCTGAAGATGTGGATGATTCTGGTGAGAAGTTCAAGGAAGATGTCGCAGATTTTGACGAACAACGGGAGTCTGGATCAGATGAGGAAGATAAGACTTCTGACGAAGATGTAAAGGATGAGGAAGATGAGGCTTCTGACGAGGATGTAAAGGGTGAGGAAGATGAGCAGTGAAGTGGTTTCAAGACTTAAGAAAGATTATATCTATAACTTGATGCTCAAGGGCCAGCGAGAGGATGGCCGCCAGTTCGATGAAGCGCGTGATATTGTCATTGAGACGAATGTTGTCGATAAGGCAGAAGGTTCTGCAAATGTGCAGATCGGTGATACACGGGTTATGGTCGGTATTAAAGTTCAAATTGGCTCCCCATTCCCAGATACACCTGACAAGGGTGTTATCATTACCAGCATGGAGTTAAACCCCATTGCTTCTCCGGATTTCGAAGCAGGTCCTCCAAGACCAAAAGCCATTGAAATGGCACGTGTGGTAGACCGCGGAATACGTGAATCAGGCGCAATTGATTTAAGTAAGTTGTGTATTACGAAAGGAGAAGAGGTCTGGATCATATTTATCGATGTCCATGTGTTGAATAATGGCGGAAATTTACTGGATGCAGCATCACTTGGTTCGATCGCAGCCCTGATGACCACCACCATCCCCTATGAAAGAGAGGGACGTGGCGAGGACATCAGAATGCCGATCCGAGAAATGCCAATAGGGATCTCACTTATAGATGTCGGTGGAGAGCTGTTCATCGATCCAACCTATAGCGAAGAGGCCATTTGCGACACAAGGCTCACTATTACCTCTAATCAGGATGGTTCGATCTGTGCAATGCAAAAGAGCGGCGCAGGTTCTCTTTCAGAGGCACAGGTCCTTAAGGCAGTGGAAACTGCTCTGGAGAGAGCAGCTGTCATTCGAGAGAAACATCTACTGAACATTTGAATATGATCACGATCTGACAATCACGGATAAAATTCACAATACCACAGTCAGATCAATATCGAGGAATTAATTCATGGCAAAGAAGTATACGAAGAAAGGACGGGTGTCCAGATCAGCAGGTCGATTTGGGACACGATATGGACGTAAAGATCGTAAGCTTGTGGCTGATCTTGAACAAAAAATGCACATGGCGCACACGTGCACAAATTGTGCACGCCCAACTGTAAAAAGAGTTGGTACAGGAATCTGGAAATGTACAAAATGCGGCAACACCTTTGCGGGTGGTACTTATCTCCCAACCACATCTGTTGGAAGGTCAGTTGCAAGATATATCAAGAAAGCTACTGAGCAGGTTGAGTAAGTCATATGGACTATAAATGTACACGATGTAAGCGTACCGTTGAGATCGATTACCAGTTTACTGGCATACGATGTCCATACTGTGGACACCGGATCCTTGTAAAGGAACGACCAACGTCTATCAAGACCATCAAAGCAGAGTAAGAGGAGTATGCTTATTACTTCCTCCCGCTCTCCTTCTGCCAATACCCGAATACTGTGTAAATATCTGGGATCTTTTTTCAATTCCGATTATATAACCCGTGGCAAGATGGGTCTGGAGGAATTATTCCATCAGGCAAGAGGTGATCCTGTCATGGTCGTAGGGCAGTATCATGGCAATCCTGGTAGCTTTGTTGTTTATGATCAAGATGGCGAGTGCCTTCTGTCTGTCAGAATGAGCCTCGTACATCCAGGTAGTTTCAAGTATTCTCCCCTCAAAAAGATCGAACCTAATATTGTCGGAGAGGGAAAACTTGCCGATCTGATAGTACAACATCTTTCTGTGCACCGTACCACCGATGATTGTGACCAGGTATGTCTCAAAGTGAATGATGAGAAGATAGACTTCAGATACTTCGACGATCTACTGTTTAGTTTTGTAGTAAAGAGTTATAGATGATCCGAAGCTGATGCTCATGAAAACGGTCTGTGAAACTATTTTTGAAACCGAAAAGGCAGCTCAAATCTATAGGTCTATCCAGCCGGAACTTGAGAGGATCGTCTCCGACCGTTCGACGATCGAACTGACACAGGATGGCCCTTCATTGAAACTTCGAATTCATGCTGACGATCTGGTGTCCATGCGCTCGACCCTGAACACATGGTTACGCCTGGTGAAGATCGCACACGAGGTTTCGCGCGTTATCCCATGAACTTTCCTCAACATCCCCCATCCCAATTAGCAGAAACCATTATATCATTTCACGTTTATTCAGTGGTCAGGTGAAACTAAAATGAGTTCAGAACTACCCCCGCAGGCGCAGAACCAACTGGCTCAGTTGCAACAGGTCCAGCAACAGGCACAGGCTCTTGGTATGCAGAAATCCCAGATGGAATCCATGCAGAAGGAATCCGAAATGGCATTGGAAGAGCTTGAAAAGCTGACAGATGATGCTGTGGTCTATCGCTCCATCGGTGAGCTACAGATCAAAAGTGATAAACAGGAGACCATTGCCAAGTTGAAGGAGCGACAGGAGACATTATCGTTGAGACTGCAGTCTATCTCCCGTCAGGAAGAGCGCATATCCAAGCGGTTCAATCAGCTTCAGGAACAGATCAAGCAATCGATGGGAACACAGGCACAATAATAGATGCCCGGGTACCCCTTCGTCATCCTCCCAGGGCAGGAATTTACCCTGTGTGTTGATCGGAGGTTCCAATGCAAGTCGATGAAGTTGGTTTTTATAACAGGCTTCTGGATTACCATAACATCCTCTACCTATGCCATCGCAATGCAGACCCTGATGCCGTAAGCAGTGCTTTTGCACTTTCTGAGGCCATCGGTGGGACAGTCGGGCTTGTGGACGGCAGCAACAGGGTCGCAACCCTGCTGATCAAGGAATTAGAGATCGATGTGGTGGAAAATCCGAATCCTGAAGATTATGATATGACGGTTGTAGTGGATACTTCCACAGTTGCGCAGTTAAATGATATCAAGCTATCCTGTTATAGTGTAATAGACCACCATACTACAACAGCACTCACCGAGAACGCCGAGTTCTACCTGCACCAGCATGCCACATCCGTAGCAGAGATCGTCTACAATGTGCTTGCCTGTATGGGTGCACCCATTATGCCTCGCATAGCATTGGGCTTGATGACAGGCATCGTTACTGACACAGGTCACTTCAAACATGCAACTTCCGAAACTTTTAGAACATTTTCAAAAATCATCAAGGCAAGTGGTATTGAATATGGGGAAGTACTGGAACTCATGGCAGCTACCCCGCAAGATGTATCGATGCGTATCGCAATGTTAAAAACTGCGTCCCGGGCCAAGGTCGAACGAATCGGTGGATGGCTTGTGGTCACATCACATGTTAGTTCATTTGGCGGTTCCGCATCCTCAATGCTTGTTAATATAGGTGCAGATGTTGCTTTTGTCGGCACATCAAAGGATGGGTCCATCAGGGTAAGTGGCCGTGCGAAACGTGATGCAGTCAATGCTGGTGTAAATCTTGGTCAGATCATGGAGGATATCAGTGCATATTACAAAGGCACAGGTGGAGGTCATGCCGGTGCTGCAGGCATAGATATCATAGCTGATATTGATGAGGTCCTCATGGAATGCACAACCTGTGCAATTGATATTTTGAAGGATAAAAAGAATCCGTTGAGTTTATAAGTGTTAAATGACTAAAAGTTATCAATACTTATGAACGATATTGGATAGTACTCATTGAACAGTAATTGCCGACAATGATCGTTGAACATAACCACTAAACAATAATGTGATACTATGATAGAGTATTGGAACCCACAGATCGAACGGATGCCTGTTGATGAACTTGAAAAACTACAGGAAAAAAAACTGCGCCATCTTGTGCAGTATGTCTATCAGCATTCCCCATTCTATAGAAAGAGATTTGATGAAGCTGGTGTCAAACCAGAGGACATAAGGTCGCTGGAGGATGTAACAAAACTTCCCTTCACCCACAAAAAAGACCTCAGGGATACCTATCCTACCGGTATGTTCTGTGTACCTAACGAACAACTGGTGCGCTTCCATGTATCCTCCGGAACAACAGGTAAACCCACAGTAGTGGGATACACGAAGAATGATATCCATGAATGGAGTACATCCCTTGCTCGTGCCCTGACATCCATTGATGTTGGTCGGGGTGACGTTTTGCAGGTCAGTTATGGATACGGTCTGTTCACAGGTGGTCTGGGATTGCATTATGGTGCAGAGGAAGTGGGTTCCACCGTACTGCCCACCAGTGCAGGGAACACAGAACGACAGCTTGAGCTTATGCAGGATATGGGGACCTCAGCTATCGCCTGTACTCCATCTTATTTACTGTTCATGATCGAAGCCGCGCGGGATGCAGGAATGAGTTTCCAGGATGATACAAACCTCCGCATAGGTATCCTCGGAGCAGAACCCTGGTCTGAAGAAATGCGGAAAAGGATCGAGGATTCCACCGGTATCAAGGCCTATGATGTGTTCGGAACGTCCGAACTCAGTGGACCTTTGTTCACCGAATGTACATATCAGGACGGCATCCATATATGGGCAGACCAGTTCCTTGTCGAGATCATTGATCCGGATACCGGTGAACCGGTCCCGGATGGTGAGCGTGGGGAACTTGTTATCACTACCCTTGCAAAAGAAGCTCTGCCGCTCATACGCTACAGGATCGGTGACAACACCGTGATAAACAGGAATCCCTGCAAATGTGGTCGTACACATCCTAGAATAATGCGTGTTCTGGGCCGTTTTGACGACATGTTGATCGTACGTGGTATCAACGTGTTCCCTGGTCAGATCGAATCGGTCCTGATGAAGATCCCTGAGGTAGGGGAGCACTTCATGGT
>JAIOTO010000058.1 GCA_021106765.1 Methanosarcinaceae archaeon | reverse complement strand
TCCTCATACACACGGGTACCGTTGAAGAAGGAAAAGAACTTGAGATACCTCCTGAGTTCATATATAAAGAGGAATGGTCATCTTCTCCTTCACGCAGGATATGGCTGAGCAATTCCTACCAGACTATTATTGTGCGGGAAGGCAGTGCTCTGACGATGCACGAACATTCCAGGAAAGCATCCTATCGGATACATTTGCTGGATCTGCAGGAAGAATATGAAGAACATGAGGATGATGTTGATCTTGCACAGGCGTTCACGTACGTATACAATGCACATGCGAACAACTTCCGAAAAGGTACCGAGATCCCATACATAGTACATCCCATGGACGTGGCATCGATCCTGATGAAGAACGGAGCGTCCAAAATGCTGACAGCTGCTGGCCTGATGCATGATCTTGTGGAGGATACGGATGTCGGACTGGTCGAGATCAATAATTTCTATGGGTCAAGGATCGCAGAACTTGTAAAGGCTGTATCCGAGCTGGATGAATCTGATCAGCCGTATCCCACTGACGGAAAGGCGCGGTCCTGGAAGGTGCGTAAGGAACACAGCATCAATACAATAAAGGCTGCAGGATGGGAAGTAAAACTACTTTCATGCGCTGACAAACTGGCCAATATCAGGGATATGATCAGTGACCGGAACAATGACACCGAACATATGTGGGAACGGTACAATGCGGACAAGGATGAGCAGGAATGGTATTATTCCTCGATGCTTGAAGCCTATTGTGAGGGCGACGACAGCATTGTGAACACGCAGATATATGCCGATTGCCGCAAGTGTATTGACGAGCTTTTTGGATGAATGGGTTGGAGTCTGCTGGTGTGCTGAGCAGGAATGTGCAAATAGTTCAAAAGAATCCAATGGTATTGATAAAAAGCATTTAAATTAAATATATTATATAATTCCGTTGGAAATAAGGGGGTAGTGAAGATCAAGGATACTCATTTGTTCAGCAATTATACATCAAAACAAAACGTTAATCTATACTGACCTTCATCTATATCATCCAATGGATGACATTATATTGGCCAGCAACGTCTCCAGGAGCTTTGGGAACGTTCAGGCACTGAAAGGACTTGATCTTGCTGTCAGACGAGGTGAGTTCCTTGTTATATTGGGTCCCAACGGGGCCGGCAAGACCACATTGATCAAGATCCTGTCTACACTGTCCCGGCCGTCGGGGGGATCGGTGATGATCGATGGGATGGATGCGACTACAGATGCGGTGCAGATTAGACAGATGATCGGTGTCCTGTCCCATGACAGTTACCTGTATAATGATCTGACAGCCGAGGAGAATCTGCGTTTTTTTGGAAAGATGTATGGACTCGCGGATGACGTTCTGGAGCGGAGGATCGATGAGCTACTGGAGAAAGTGGAGTTGTTCCACAGGGCAGGGGATAGGGTCGGGACCCTCTCGCGGGGAATGAAACAACGGCTTTCAATTGCAAGGGCGTTGATCCACAATCCATCCATATTGCTGCTGGACGAGCCCTATACCGGTCTGGACCAGCATGCAGCCCAGACATTTGAAAAAGTTCTCCTTGAACTTGACCCCAGTAAGACTACCCGGGTAATGATCTCCCATAACATCGAGAGAAGTCTGCGTTCCTGTGACAGGGTTGTGATCATGGTCCGTGGAAAGGTCGTGTACGACAGTCCCAGGTCCGATATTGGTAGTGTTGAAGAACTGAAAGAGACATATATCGCTCTTGTGGATGGAGAACGTGATGCTTGAGATATTGAATAGATCATGGCCCGGGGTCGATGTGATATGATATCGGGACTCCATATCGCAGCAAAGGATCTCAGGGAGGAGATGCGTACCAAGCAGATGCTCAACTCGATGATCGTTTTTTCACTGCTCGTTATTGTTATATTCAGCATCGCTTTTGAGGATATTATCAGCTCTTCGAACATGGTTTCGATGATCGCCCCAGGTGCTCTCTGGATCACATTCATATTTGCCGGATCATTGGGTCTGTCCCGTTCCTTTGCCGCAGAACTGGAGAACGGTTGTCTCGAAGGACTGAAACTCTGTCCGGTTGAGCGCAGTGAGATCTACATAGGTAAGGTCATTGCGGGCATCGTCCTGATGTTCTTTGTGGAACTGGTCACAGTTCCCATATTCTCGGTACTCTTCAATTATCCGATAGATGGACTTTTCAGTTTGATGGTTATCATTGTGCTTGGTACCATTGGTTTTGTAGTCGTGGGGACTCTGCTCTCCGCACTGACCGTTAACACCCGGACGCGCGAGGTACTTTTACCGGTACTTCTTCTTCCACTGGTCATACCGGTGATCATCCCGTCCGTACTTGCCACTGCCCGTGTGCTTACAGGTGGTGGTATTGTCGATGTGTTGCAGGAGATCCGTTTGCTGGTCGTTTATGATGTGGTGTTCTTCATAGTGGCATATCTGGTGTTCGAGCATATTTTGCAGGACTGATGCATCGGACAACATCAGGCAGCACCAGGGATACAGACCGTATCTATTTGTATAATGAACATATAAGCATCTTTTAGCATTTGGATACTGTTTAAGAGATGTCAGTACGAGGTAAATCATGTCAGATGGTCAGAGGAACACACGTATATTATCGATCGTAACGGGTGTGGCTATGCTCGTAGCTATGGGCATGCTATTTTTCTACCTTCCACAGATGAAAGGGGAGTCAGGTCAGCTCCTGGACAATAGTTTCAATATATTCTATTTCCACCTCCCCATCGCCTTAGTAGCCTATCTTGCTTTTACCGTGGTGTTCCTGTCCAGTGCCCAGTTCCTTCGATCAGGCGAGCATCGATGGGATGTTCTCTCTGCATCCTCTGCCCAGATCGGAGTGATCTTCGCCTTCCTGGTCCTTATCACGGGGTCCATCTGGGCCAATGCTACATGGGGCTGGTACTGGATATGGGAACCAAGGCTGACCACATCCCTTGCCCTGTTCCTGGTCTATCTGGCATACCTGCTGATGCGCCAGGCTGTGGATGAACCAGAGGCGCGTGCGCGCCTCTCGGCCGTATTCGGGATCGTGGGATTTCTTTCCGTTCCCCTGAGTTTCCTGTCCATCCGGCTGTGGCGCTCGGCACACCCTCTCATGTTCGGAGACGCGACCTACGGTGGAGCCGGCGGGGGACTGGAAGGTACTTCCCTCCAATTGACCCTGGTCATGAATTTCATTGCTTTTGTTCTCCTGTATGCTACACTGCTTATGTACAGGGTCCACAATGAGCAGATACAGGAGAAGATCAATACGAAAAAGCGATCAATGGAATGATCAATTCTGATTCCGTTAGAAATCCTTCTGATTGGAATTGAAATAAAGGATATCTGCATAAGTTGCGTGAGTATTGTTTCAAACTATTGCTTGTGGGTAAACAATAAAAAAATACAAAAAAGTCATCAAATATAGTAAAATATTGGTAAAGTATTTGTGTTTATGGATTTACCAGTTGATACTGCCAACCAGGAGTACAAATATATAAATATTGTAGTTATCTGTATACTGTTATATGAAAGAAAGGTTCAATATGGTCGTTGAAGAAGGGGAAGATGGCTATCTGATATCCGAGGTTCTTGAATTGCCCGGCGTCAGGAGTCAGGCAAAGACTTATGATGAACTTATTGAAAGGACAAAAGAAGCTATCTCTTTGTATCTCAGTGTTAAGCATCCTTACACTCCAAAGAAGTTCCTAGGTTTGCAACAAATTGAAGTAGAGGCATGAAAT
>JAIOTO010000115.1 GCA_021106765.1 Methanosarcinaceae archaeon | reverse complement strand
TGCGATGCAACATCATCTGCGGTCCATGCAGTATTATTCACATGTACCTCATCAATAATACCCTCAAAATATGACTTTGGTGTGCTATCAGCCCACCTGCCTATATTCCAGCGATCTACATCACTATTGAATGTGAGACCTATCGTGGTACTTGCGTTCAGTACACCATCCACATACAGTTTCCGATCATTCTCAGCCGCAAAAACACCCACTACATGATGCCACTGCCCATCGGTTACATCAGCAGAACCATATTTAGTCCTGACAGCAGTGTTCCTGGCACGTATGGCAATGCCACGAGGATGATCGATATATATGCCATAATAAGAATTGATGACACTTGAATCTGCCAGACTGATGATAGTCTGATCCTTACCTGAGGCTGAAGTATTGATCCATGCAACGACCGTGAAAGGATAATCGTGTATAATAGAATCGTTTATTGTCACATGATCATTTAGGCCATCGAAAGACAGAGCACTGTTACTGATACCTGTGGTCCAGGTCGCACCATGGATAGTACCATCATTATTTCCTATTGAATCATAAGCGTTCGTGCCGGAGTTCTCGTCCAGTAACCATTGTGACACCTGGCCTCCGGCACCCTCTTCCGAGACATTCCAGGTCCACGTCATAGAATCGGTAAGTGCAGCCTTCGTGCTGCTATGTGCAATAAGTGTAAGGTTGTACGTTCCTACCGTGGCACTTGAGTTCGCGTATGATGGACTGGTACCATTGGACCAGGATACATGCGTACCGTTCAGCAAGAACTCGTTGTTCGAAGACTGATCACTGGTGGCACTGAACGTCACGGATGTAGTTGTATTGCTTGAATGTGGCGTGGAAGGGGTTTGCCCGGAAAGGGTCGGTGCACTACCATTGAACAGCTCATACCTTGCCAGGATCTGTGTATCCGTCAACCTGCGGTCAGATATACGCACCTCATCGATCACTCCCGTAAAATAGCGGCTATTGTCCCCTCTTTCACCTATGAACAGATCATCACTGCTGATATGGATGTGTCCGGTATGCGTTATGGATCTTTCCTTCACACCGTTCACGTAGATCGAAAGCTCCTCGTCGAATGAACTGTATGTCCCGACAACATAATACCATTCATTCACTTCCGGTGATGTGGTAGACTTTACATACCTTCTACGGTCATCTGTTCTAACAGCAACCTCAAACTTTGAATTGCCATTCCCATGCTGTAACTGGTACTCAGTATCTGAATCACTATCCCCTTTGTTCACAATATTTGCATGGCTGTCTCCGTCACCTGGGGAAATACTCCATTTCACCCATGCCTCCACTGTGACCTCATTTGAAGGGTTCAATGACGGAGCATCCGGTACACGGACACGATCATTTACACCGTCGAACTGAAGCCCGGTATCATTGATACCTGTGATCCAGGCCGCACCGTATACAGTCCCATCATTGTCCCCAATAGAATCATATGCATTGGATCCCGTACCTTCATCAAATCTCCAGTAGGACTGATTGTGCACAGCCGGGGGGGACGTGACATACCCTCCTCCGGAAAATTCTTCACCAAGGAGAATACCACCTGCGATCACTGAACTCGAAGACGTATGCACGATATTGGCACTGACAAAACTATCCTCACTGATCGCCCGACCCCATTGCTGTAAGGTATTGACAGATATAATATCACCCAGTTGCCAGGTGTCCAGGCTGTACATGTTCTGCACATCATCCGGCGAGAGTCTGAACACAGTCCCATTGAGATTGATAAATATCCGCATGTTGTCAGGATCTATAGGATCACCGCCACTGTGCCTGAAATATATATTGTCTGATTCGACATCCACCCAGCTGGTCGTATCAATATGAGGAGGATCGGCGGGTCCCTCATAAGAAAGGACGAACATTGCGATAACAGAGAAAGCTACGACGACAAGAGCCGTCATAAGGATCTCCCCTACTACTTCTGTAACCGCATTGGTGTCTTTCAGGAATGCTTTGAGTGGTGATATTGATGATTCCATCTATGCAAATAGATACTACTAACAGGTTTATAAAACCTACTGTGATTATATTATACAGTGCCACACATAACGGGATGAAGTACTGCGTTAGCACAAAAAAATAGGCTGTTGGGGCAGGATATCCACAAAACACTTCATATGGCCTTTTCTTCCTGCCCGTTATTGATCAGATCGAGTTCAAATACCTCTTGATCTCCCAATCATGTACCTGAATACGATACAGATCCCACTCGGCCCTTCCAAGCCTCAGTATACTATTGCGTACATGATCCCCAAGGGTTTCCCTGAGCAGTTCATCATTCTCAAGGTACACCAATGCTTCATTGAGAGTGGAAGGAAGGGTATCGATACCATTATCCGATCGTTCCTGTGCGGACAGGTCAAAGATGTTAAAGTCCGTATGTTTCCCGGGATCGATCTTATTTTTGATCCCATTCAGGCCCGCCGCAAGGATGACGGCAAAGGTCAGGTAGGGATTGCATGATGGGTCCGGGCTTCTGAGTTCTACACGAGTACCCTGTCCTCTTGCTGAAGGTATGCGAATCAGGGAACTCCTGTTGGCTCCTGACCAGGCGATATACACTGGTGCCTCATATCCGGGAACCAGACGCTTGTAGGAATTGACAAGGGGATTCGAGATCGCAGTTATCGCTTTTACGTGCTTGAGCAGTCCGCCAATGAAATAACGAGTGATTTCGCTGATCTCCATAGCACAGTCAGGATCGTAAAATGCATTCTTACCGTCCTGGGAGAGTGAGAGGTTCACATGCATACCTGAGCCATTTTCCCCAAAGATAGGTTTTGGCATGAATGTACCATGCAGACCATTCACCTTTGCAATGGTACGGGTAACATATCGAAAGGTCACTACGTTATCAGCTGTTGGAAGAGCACCACCATACTTAAAATCTATTTCGTGCTGTCCATATGCCACTTCATGATGAGAAGCTTCGATATCAAAGTCCATATCCATGAGCGTGAGCACGATGTCCCTGCGAATATCCTCAGTGAGATCTGCGGGTGCGAACTCGAAATACCTGCCAAAATCATGGGGTATGGTGGTAGCATTGCCATCCTTGTTCTTGAACAGGAAAAACTCAAGCTCCGGACCCACGTTGAACGTAAAGCCCATCTTCTTTCCTTCAGCAAGGACCTTCTTGAGAATGTAGCGAGGATCACCTTCGAAAGGTTTCCCGTTCGGCATGTAGACATCACAGATCATCCTTGCACCGGTCCCACTCTTCGTGTCCCAGGGCAGAATGGCAAATGTGGTGACGTCTGGTCTCAGGACCATGTCAGATTCATCGATACGAACAAAACCTTCGACAGATGAACCATCAAAGGAAATACCTATCGAAAGAGCCTTTTCTATTTGGGTCACAGGAATTTCCACGTCCTTTACGGTTCCCTGTATATCTGTGAACTGCAAACGGATGAAATTTACATTATGATCCTCTATCGCTTTGAGTACATCTTCTTTGGTGTTGGTATTCATTGTGTATCGCTCACAAGTATTGTGATTCTTTCGTACTTATTGCAGTAAATGTTACTTATCCATATATCATGTTTTTGGTGATGAGAACATCCAGGGACGATATGAATAAACAGGAACATTCCAATGGAATTGGTCCAAAGCAAAAAATGAGGATCTTACTTTCGGAACAAACTAGAAGATCCTTCTTTCAAGGGGATTGCCCGGGGTTTTCTGAACTACCAAAAGGATCCAAACGGATCAGAAATAACATTGGCTTATAGATAGATATACCAGATCTCTTGAATATTTAGAAATGCACGAACTTTATTCCAACATCCTTTAATTTATTCCTCATTGCGACATTGATCACGAGTGGCGTCAGAGATTCCACCAACACCGATGCTTCAAGAGGACCCAGGTCCAAGGGACGCAAAACGGGAATGGAATGCACAAGATTAAAGATAATTTTTTTGGATCTCATATTGTTACCACATACCAATACATCGAACTCAAGATCACGATCAATATCAGCAAGTTCCTTTGCCGGAACGTTATGGAATGCGGATACCAGTTCTACTCCATCCGGTAGAAGAGAAGCCATCTCCTGAGCAGCACTCCCCTCGGCAGGCTTCATATAGCAGAAATAATTAGAATGGAACTCAGAATCCGATGGATCGATATTATCCGTAGTCGATTCCGGTTGTATGTAACAGCGATTTTTTTCCATTGGTACGACCACAGAGACCACTATCTGATTATCAAGCACAGGGCGGATCAACTCAATGACCGATCTCATCTGCTCATATCGTATCGAAACAATGATAATATCCGCGCGTTCTGCAGCAGTTCTGTTATCAGTCCCTTCAATGCAGGAATCGATATCACGATCTTTTAATTTCAGAGTATACTCAGCTGCAACCCTGCTGGCCTTTTCAGCATCCCGAGAACCTATGATAACATCGTGCATATGTCCCCACCGTAGGGCAAAGCCCTTACCAAGATGTCCCGTTCCACCCAATATCGCTATTTTCATATCAACCATTCGTTATCTTATCTATATCTACTGGAATTTGAAAACAATTGTGATGATCCGGGAGATGGTATCAATGTTTGAAACCCCTCCCGATCCATCCGAGAGTCCTTATTCATTTTTTCTTAAGGCTTACATCCAGCCACGGTCTCTCATTGCCTCGACCACGCGACCAACAGCGACCACATAAGCAGCAGTTCGCATGTTGACATCGTGCTTCTTGCAAGCTTCAAGCGTTGCATGGTATGCATTGGTCATCTTGGCATCCAGACGGTTGTGGACGCGATCCTCACTCCAGTGGTACCTATAGATGTTCTGTACCATCTCGAAGTAAGATACTGTCACTCCGCCACCATTGCAGAGGAAGTCAGGGATCAGGTGAACACCACTCTTATACAGGATCTCATCAGCTTCCGGAGTTGTTGGACCATTTGCAAGCTCGGCGATGATCTTGGCCTTGATCTTATCAGCGTTCATATCTGTGATAACATGCTCCAGAGCTGCGGGGATCAGTACATCTACATCCAGTTCCAGAAGATCCTCATTGGAAATTGGCTCTGTGCCTGCAAACCCAAATACAGAACCGTAATTTGCCTTATGGCCCTTTGCACCCTCAGGGTCAATACCATCCAGCCTCATAATACCCCCCGACCTGTCATGGACAGCTACGATCTTGCAGCCGAACAGGGACTTTGCAAGAATTGCTGCAAAGGATCCTGCGTTACCATATCCCTGTATAGCAACTGTGGCACCATTGAGGTCCAGACCGATATCATCGGCTGCCTCACGTACTGCATACAATCCGCCTCTTGCAGTAGCGTCACCACGTCCAAGGGATCCACCGATCGAGAGTGGTTTACCTGTGATCACACCAAACTGGTTCCTTCCGGCGATCTTGGAGAACTCATCCATCATCCAGGCCATCATGCGTGGATTCGTGTACACATCGGGTGCAGGGACATCTTTGTCGGGACCCACGATCTGTGCGATGCTGGAAATGAATTTCCTGCTCAGACGCTCAAGTTCACCATCTGACATTTCCTTGGGGTTACAGATGACGCCACCCTTACCTCCTCCGAGGGGGATGTCCATCAATGCGCATTTCCAGGTCATCCAGGCAGCCAGTGCCTTGACCGTATCAACGGTTTCGTCCGGATGGAATCTGATCCCTCCCTTGGTGGGACCTTTTGCATCATTGTACTGTACCCTGAAACCCTCAAAGACTTTCATGGATCCATCGTCCATACGTACTGGAAGGGACACGTGCATCTCACGCATTGGGTTTGCGAGCATATCATAGATACCTTCATCCATACACAGGATATCTGTGCATTTCCTCAACTGTTTTCTTGAATTCTCAAATGGATTTTGTTCAGACATAGTTTTTTACCTCTATTTAATTTGCGCATTTCAAGATATTTTAACCTTGATTGCTACTTCATGTTTATTAGTTCTTTGTGTGATCCAACCTGTCACCATACAGAGTGGAGATCAGTAGGATGTCTGTTACCGTGTTATAATATATATAACTATCTATTCGCCTTGTATAAAGGGAATATACTGCGTAAATTCCAATATCACCATAGCACTTCAATGCGTCATCTTTATATCAATATCATACATGTGTACATTGCGCATTATAAGGTCCTTGCATGAGAATATGGCAAAGCCTTTCTGTGATTGTACAGACAACCTCAATGCGCAACATTTGATAATGCGACAGATGCCTGTCACGAGGGAAACTGGGATGGACTGCGGAGAATCCAGAGGATGATATTCCAGAGTTAGTGCGTCGGGCTACAGCATTATCATTCTGCTTTATCGACCATACTAACATGACACTGCATGATGCCATCATAAAAAAAGACAACGGGACCCTCATTCGACTGGAAGTCGTCCCGGGCTCCAGAATCCTTTCCGTACCCTCCGGGTACAACCAGTGGAGACAACGGATCGAGGTGAAACTTACCAGAAATGCACAGAAAGGAAACGCAAACGACCAACTTATTGAAACCCTTTCTGAATTCCTGGATATGAACACATCCAATATTTTGATCGCTACCGGAGCAAAGAGCAGACAGAAATCCGTCCTTGTGAAAGGAGGGGATCACAATGATATAGTATCCGCGTTCTGCTCAGCGATCGGATGATCCAAACTGTATAACAGGGATCATTCGACGATCCTGACTTTCCTGTCGAACACGTTGCTCAGATCCGAGGCCAGATCGACCACTGCCCGGTCATATTCTTCTGCAAGAGTATCCAGGATGTCCTTTTCAGAGACCTGATCCTGCTTACCGGTTCCCAGCATCTTCTGACAGTGTGATATTGA
Organism: Methanosarcinaceae archaeon; assembly: GCA_021106765.1. GTDB lineage: Archaea > Halobacteriota > Methanosarcinia > Methanosarcinales > Methanosarcinaceae > JAIOTO01. Next base: position 10,543 of record JAIOTO010000115.1, on the reverse strand, counting down.
CCGCTCCAGAGACGTCTTTTCATCATATATGGCAAGCTTTTGTAGTTGTTGTGACACCTGCTCGATCTCTGACAAATATGCTCCTCTCTGCTCTCGCAGAGATACCAGATCCCCTGAATCCTGTAATTTATCGATATGCTCAAGCGTCTTCTCTTTCTTTTTATCCTTGAGACCCAAAGTACCGTCCGCAACACGTCCTTTTACTTCCAGAAGGAATGCAGATACATTATGATCCATGGCAGAGGAAGGATCGGCCAGCAACGCATCCAGGACACTGCGACTTGCACCGGACATCCGATATCTACCACTCTCATCCTGTTTTTGCATTCTGGCAAATGCCTTTGAGAGAGGCGTGAACTGTGCCCTGATCGTAGCATCGATCTCAGAGAGGTCTTTTTCCAGCGAACCCACACTATCTTCCAATTGTTGGGCTTCTGCAAACTCCTTGCTGCTCAGTACATCGTCCAGTCGGGACCTCTGGTCCACCAGATCAGATTCCAGATGATCGCATCTATCCCCATAGTTCCCTATGGCCTTTCGTCTGTCCCCCATATCCTCAAGGATCTGGCCGATGGATGCGATCGTCTCCGGCAGGTTCTCATACACATTCAGCTTATCCTTAACATCGCCATGGATCCGCTGTAGCTCATTGAACATGGCGTTCAGTTTACTAAGGTTTCCCATGACATCATTATATTCTGCCGGAAAGAATGCCTTTACATATTGCTGGCTACGAGCAGTATTCTCAAAGAATGTCCCCATAATGGAAAGCCCCTCCTGATGGAACCTGTATGTACCGGAAATACCGGGGTCCTCCGGAACCGCAACCTTCTCGAGCAGTATGTCCAGATTCCTCAGCAGATTACCCTTATTGGAATCACCTGCTTTGGCCATACGCTTAGGAGCATCCTCGATGATGTTTGCGTCTTCCAGGCGTGCCCTGCTCTCCCGCAGGTCTTCAAGAACCTCCTGTATCTCCCCATACATCTGTTGGATCTGAGGCTGTAGCTCACTGAAAATACCTCTGGACCCAGCCTCCATCCATGCAGGGACCTCATCAAACGTGAGAGATACACCTGTCGGTACTGGTACCTCTTTCTCTTTCTTCTTCCCAAAAAGTCTATCAATAATACCCAAGTGAATCAGGAATAACAACATGAGCCTCTCTTAAAAGGATTTCGGATAACCACGCTCTTTATCAGCATGACACTCCATAATATTTTGTATCATATCCGTCCCTCAGCCATAGAATAAGATTATAATACAATGTTGTACTACTCAGTAGTTATGAGTCTGTTCAAAGTACTAAGTGATCCAAACCATTTCTTTAGTGAGAAGACTAACAATGACATCGACCTGAAGGTTCCGATCGCAATCGTCCTGATCGTTGGACTCATCGGAGCTGCAAACGCAGTGATGATAATCCGGACCATCATGGAAACACTTCCGGAAGACGCCGCAGCATTCGCAGGAATAGGTGCTGTGTTCGGTGCTTTTACAGCACTGATCGGTGCGTTCATCATGAGGCTGATCTACAGCGGTATATTCCATGCCATTTCCTCGACCCTCAATGGAAATGGGAAGTTCAAACGTGTCCTTGAGTTTGTAGCATATGGATTCATTCCATCCATTGCAAGTTCGATGATCACCTTATACATTACTGCCCGGACATTCTCAACAATAGATTTCTCGATCGATGATCCGCAGCTCCTGCAGCAGACGATATCGTCAGATCCATCCATGCAAAGCGTGGCCATAATAGGTATAATATTCACCATGTGGAGCGCAAATATCTGGATCTTCGCATTGATCCACTCACGCAACCTATCCACCAAGAACGCTGCTATCACGGTCGGGGTGCCGGTAGGGCTCTACATCCTCTATACTGCATACACATTATTAGGAGCATGAGATGGGGATCAGGAAATATCTTACGTTTGCGATCCTTTTGGTCGTACTTTTCATGTGCATACATACAGCATCCGGGAACACAGATATCCGGCCTACTGTTTCTGTGAGCTATGCAACAGACCCCACTGTGTTAATGCCCGGAGACACCGGCACCATCACCATCACGCTTGAGAACATGGCCACCGGTGAAATATATGTGCAAGAAGATGATGAGACCTTTGACATGAATGCCTACATACGCAGCGCCGTCCTTGGAGGTAATTCCGACATCGACGTCCTGAACAGCGGATATACGAATGTCGGATTGATGGGACCTGGCGACACCCTTGAGTTGACCTTCAACATCCAGGCATCAGAAAGTGCATCCGATGGAACACACTTCATGGACCTGGAACTGGTAGGAGGGAACGATATGTACGACCTGAACTACCGGATACCTGTCAAGGTCAATGACCGTGGGATCAAGCTCATCGTGTCGAACCTGCCCTATACCACAATGAGCGAGATATCCACCGTCAGCCTTGACGTGGTCAACACCCGTCCCAACGATGTGACCGGTGTTATCGTGACAGCCAGCGGGGAGGGTGTAGCGTTCACACCTGCCGAAAAGTTCGTCGGGACGATCAGCACCGGCAATCGATCAAACGTGGCCTTTACCCTCAACACCATGAGATCTGAACAGGGGGAGAAAAAACTGTCCTTCTCAACATCTTACTTCAATGGAGATAACATACATCACTCCGATGAGACCATTGCAAGTATATCGGTGGTGAACCGTTCTGCCCTGATATTCACAGGATTGGAGATATCACATATCGGCAACAAATATACATTCACAGGAGATATCAATAATTTTGGGACCACCGATGCCAAGAATGTCATGGTATCGATCATTGGCTCAGATGATGTTCATCCACTACAACCAAATGCAAACTATTTCATTGGTACGCTCGAGACGGACGATTTCAGCAGTTTTGACCTTTCCGCACGCCTAACGTCCGGTGTGTCCTCCGTACCGATACTGATCGAGTTCAGGGACACTGACGATGCGTATTCCTCACTCACCTCCACATTAGACGTGGATGATGCAACTCTGGCAAACACATCTGAAAATGAGAGCGATGGAATGACTTCCACCACATGGGCTATTATCGGGATCGCTGCCCTGGCGATACTCGGACTGATCGGGTACACCTGGAAAAAACGTAAGAACGACAACATTCAGGACTGACACAAAGGAGGCCACATGTCAGAGCCGATCGTCGAACTGCGGGATGTGACAAAGATATACCGGCCCGGTGCCAACCAGATCCATGCGCTCAATATGGCCAATATTTCTATTGACCAGGGAGATTTTGTTACGATAATGGGTAGCTCGGGGTCCGGTAAATCCACTCTTCTTAACCTGATAGGCTGTCTGGACCGCCCTACCCATGGAACTCTTCGGATCAATGGAATAGACACGTCTACACTGAATGATGATGGTCTGACAGCTATCCGCAGGGACAATATTGGGTTCATTTTCCAGCAATTCAACCTGATCCCCACGCTCACAGCACAGGAGAACGTGGAGATCCCCATGATCTTTGCCCGGATGCCCCTTGCCGAACGACATGAACGAAGCCTGGAGCTACTAACACTTGCGGATCTTGAAGCTGAGTTCGCAGACCATAAACCCAACGAACTGTCGGGGGGACAGCAGCAAAGAGTGGCTATTGCACGTGCCCTTGCCAATGATCCTCCTATACTTCTCGCAGACGAGCCTACCGGTAACCTGGACTCCAGGACCGGACAGAACATCATGAAATTGTTAAGCGAACTGAATACAGGTGGAACCACCCTGATCGTGGTGACCCATGACAAGAAGATCACAGAATACTCGAATACAACAATTCGATTACAGGATGGGGAGGTGTGTGATGAATATTGTGAATGAACTCCAGAGCAATATGTACGTCCAGCTTGCCAGACGGAACCTGACACGTCAGACTGTACGCACACTTCTTGCAGCCATCGGGATCATCATAGGTGTGATAGCTATCTCATCCATGGGAATACTGGGAAACAGCCTGAAACTATCGGTCAGTGATTCCATTGGAGATATTGGGGATACGCTCATCGTCGGCCCTGCCCCGGGAGAAGACGTGATAACTGAGAAACAGGTAGAGCAGATGCGAAAGGTCAGTGGGATCGAACTGATCATCCCTGTACTGCAGAGCGGCGATAAGATCGACTACCGGGGAGGATCTACGTTCGGTAGTACTTACAGTCTTGAAAAAGAGGATCTGCAGGAGCTTGTTGAGATCGAACATGGACGATTCTTCAGGCCCGGATCCACGGATTGTGTGGTGGGCTCGCAGATAGCCACCAGTCTGGAACTGGGTGTAGGCAGCAAGATCGAAATAAGTGATTCCAGAATGCGGGTCGTGGGAATACTCAAAGAACGTGGGCTCGGGTTTGATATTAGTACGGATACCGGTGTGTTCATGTCCTCCCAGATGTATGAAAAGCTATATCCGGACGAAGATGATGGATATGACTCCATCATCATCACGGTGACAGAACTTGACAAGATCAACGAGGTTAAAACATCCATCGAGGAACGACTGAACAAACGAGAAGAAGTTGTTAACGTATTCGCAATGAACACCATCACCGAAGGTATTGATGAAGTCTTCAGATCACTTTCCCTGTTCCTGATGGGAATTGGATCGATCTCGCTACTGGTGGCGGGTGTAAGCATACTGAACGTCATGCTCATGTCCACCATGGAGCGCACCAAGGAGATTGGGGTCATGAAGGCAGTGGGCGCGTCCCGTAACGATATCCTGTGGATGTTCCTGCTGGAAGCCCTGTTCCTGGGAGTTGGTGCCAGCCTGATCGGTGGCGTATTGAGCTTTGGCGGCGGGTTCCTTGTCAATTATCTGATATTAGATGATGTATCCTACCTGCTGGCACCCACTAACTTATTGTACATCAGCGCAGGCATCGTCTTTGGTATAATCACAAGTCTGATCGGGGGCATGTATCCGGCCTGGAAAGCATCACAGATGCGCCCACTGGACGCACTGCGGCACGAGTGAAATTATAAGATCCTCAAGAAAAGGAAGTTCATGCGAGACCACTGTGGAACTCGCATACTCTTATGACATCGATCACTTCATCGTATCGATCATGTCATTTCACTTCATTTCACTTCACTTCATTGCATCACGTACGATCCGGGCAGTACCCTCTGCCTTGAAAGCCTTCAGGAACATCAGCGTCTCGGCGTACACCACTGCATCAATGGCTTTCTGAGTATCGTCATTCACAGAGTATATCCGATCAAAGAACTGTCCCACTGCGAATTTGCTGAACTTACCGAAGATCTCCCGGTCCGGTTTTTCAGGAGCTTTCTCTCTGAACGTCTCCAAAGTCCAGTTCCAGATATCTTGATACAGCTCGGGTTCATATATCCTGAAAATATCCCATACGATATTCTGGTAGAACGTTGCAACATTGCCCTTCATGATATCCCCATGAGGGAAATGGTTGTGGATCATATCCCGGGGAGTACCGGTGATACCGTGTTGGGCGATACGTACTTCCAGGCCATTATCCTTCAGGGCCTGTGCCACAGCTCTTGTCTGCTCAATGTCAATAGATACCTGTTCGACCATATTCCCGCTGGCATCATAGGTATTACCATGAGCACTGCCGTTGGCAATTGCGATAACATGTGGATAGACACCATTCTCGTTCAGGGCCATGATGAACGTGACGGCTTCCTCCGGCCGGGTCAGTACACGCCCATGTGCGTCCTCCCGTCCGATCTCACCAACCTCTACTTCCATACCATAGTCCCGGTCGATGTTCTCTTCTATGTGTTTTGCGATCTTCGTAGTCGCATCGATGTTACCAGCCAGTTCCTCTCGCAGGTTGCCGCCCTGGAAATTGAACAGGTGGGATGCATCAATGGCAAACGATGTAAAACCTGCCTCGATCTGACCACTCACCAGCGCCTTTGTAGACATAATATCCTCATCGGTGCCCTTCTTGATCCCAATATGATCTGCATGCAGGGACCATATATCAAGACCTACTTCCTTTGCCATTTCCCGTGCCCGCCTGGAGAACTCTGCCGGCGTAAGGCCGGAATAGCCACCCTCCAGATTGGACTCTGATCGTGCAAGCTCCACGATCAGGGGAGCATCTACATCCTTTGCTGCCTGGAAGATCCCCCTCATTACCAATGCGATCCGTGTGTTCGCAGCCAGGATGATCGTTTCTCTGTCAATCAGATTCTTGAATAGTATTGAACTTGAAATGGGTTCGTACCTGTTATCACTCATGATGTCACCTTCATATTTTTCTGTTGATCTGATACTAGATATCTCTCTCGATTCATAACTATTTCCATCATTATCCTGGCTAATTTGACCACAACTTGTAAATACATCAGCCATTGATTTACCCGAATAAGATTATCCTATCTTATGTTGGATCAAACTTTGAACCCCGGATTGCGTTCAGGGGATCCTCCCGGATCGGACAGACATAACCATACAAATTATCTGCTGGAAAAAAAGGAGACAATGAAAATGGAAGACCTCATCAAACTAATGGACAAACTTGAACAAATGACACCATATCAATTGTACGAATATGCCAATAAAACATATCCGAACACGCTGAATGCAGGAGTGGGGAAAAAGAAACTGGTCATTCGTAGGATAATGAACCTTGAGCGTGAACGTATGAACCTGGGAGCAGACGAATAATATACAAACTCACAGATAGTGGTCATGGTTGCTCAACTTATGGTGAGCAGACCTTGACATATCCATATACTGTTATAGAGTAAGAAGACCACCCATTTTAACGGGTGGTAGTTCAATAATATATCGAACCATCATTCCTCATCATCCATCAAACGATGACCTACACCCATAACACGGAGCTTTGTCTCCATGGGGAAGGTCCATCCATCAGGCACAATATCCTCCTTGTTGACATCGATTTCCACCTGGTCGGGGTCCAGACCTGCATCCTTCATGTACTGCATGATGGTAGAACGTCCGAAATCGTTTGCATATTCCAGTGCCTCGTCATATTCATAGAAGCTCTTTCGCCCGCCTTCTGAGAACACATAGAACTCCCAGTCAGGGGCAGCCATCGACGCCGGTCTGATCAAAATATCTACCCTGCGGATACCTTTGGCACCCAACGCACCGGCAGCATTCCCTACATCCGAGTATTTGGGCAGGAGGATCTCCGCATCAAGGATATTGTTCAGCTCATCCACATAGGCAGGTACTGGCCCACCGATCAGTACGATCGGTACCTCCACCTTGAACTTCGTAGGGGATCTAATATCAAAGATCTTACGGATTTCCTTCTTTGGAATATCTTCCAGGAAGAACGATATCAGATCAGCGGACATGTTCTTGGCAAATCCCTGTTTCACATAAGCAGCGAATTCGTCTTTATTCCTCTTGCAGAGAGAACCAAGATATTCCGCCCCTATCTGTGCGGCTTCCACATGGCGGAATGTATAGTCTCCCAGCACATGCAGTGCATCAGTAGGTGTAAAACCGATGGGCTGGATCAATCGTTTCTGTATCAGGCTGTCCAGATGCTTGTTTGACGGGTACCTGTTCATTCGTGACTGTATCTCCCGCAAGGATGTGGGAGTCTCTGATATCGCATCGAGCACATCCTGTTCCAGTTTGCTCAGGTCCCTGGGTACATAACCAGTCTTTAGGAAGAACTTCGTTGGCTGGAAGTTTGTACCCAACAGGCTCTTTGATGGCATTGGATTTGTCTTGAGCATCTCCAGGAAATCCGGGTACAGCACAGCAGCACGGCTGAGTGGGATTACCCTTCTGGGACCAATATGAACGTTGTTGTCCTTCACCCATACATCACTATCCCCTCCCAGAGCAGATGTTTCCATTTTAATGGCTTTGACCCGGGTCTGCCAGCCACCAACGACCGCTCCCGCGTCGCTCATATCCGGGACACCATCCGTGATCACCGAGATATCAGTACTCGTACCACCAACATCAATGACTGCACAGGTATCCCTGCCGGTAAGGAACGACGCTCCCACAAGACTACCAGCAGGACCAGAGAAGATCGACTCGATCGGCTTTTCCAGAGCACTCTTGATACCTATTACCGAACCGTCACATTTGAGCATGAATACCTTTGCATTCATACCCCTTGATCGGACATCCTTCTCCACGGTAGTCATGAATGTTTCTGTGATCGGGATCAACTGGGCGTTGAGAAATGCAGTCGTAGCCCTCTCAAAAGCACCAAGGTCCTGAGAAAGTTCGTGGGCACACACAACCGGATGGCCGGTAACCTCCCTGATGATCTCCTTCGCACGCACCTCGTGCTCGGGGTTGCGGATACTGAAGTATGAGGATATGGCGAACGCCGCCACCTTGTCATGTACCCCTGATGCGAATTCACGCACCGCACTCTCATCCAGCGGTTCTTCCTCCATACCATTGTAATTATGCCCGCCTTTGATCTTGATATAATGGTCGGTAGGAAGGTTCCGCTTTATATCATAGTTGCCGATCAGGATCAAACCTACCGGAAAACCCGTACCTTCCAATATGGTGTTGGTGGAGAGTGTGGTCGAAACGGATACGACCTTCACATCCTTGAGGCATTCCTGATCAATACCATCAATGGCATTCCTGATACCTTCCAGTGGATCGGGATAGGTAGTGAGCGCTTTGTTCGAATCGATGATCGTCTCGTCTGAATCTCTCGGTAGAACGCCATCGGCGTAGGATCCTCCTGCATCAGTACCAAGACTATAGTTCATATTAGCATAACTCCTTTCATTTTTTGATCCGTAGGTTGATGAATATGATATCACGACATTACATTGAATAATATCCTGATGATTTCAATATGAATAAACACTACATAAACATAACGCATTTATTTAGCAGTGTGAACTTTTGAAATTGGACCTGATCCCTTATTTAAATATATCATAGATCCTTAAGCCGGTAATCGTAATACAAAACTTCTTTAATACGATTTAGATCCCACTTTAAGCTAATCAGCCTTGTTTTCCCATAGCGCCCCCTGCTTCGGAGGGAGGCAGAAATGATATCTTGCATATCAAACTCAGATATTATCTTTGAAACACTTGTTCTTCCAAGATGATCTATTTCAAGCTTTGAGCAAATATCCTGGTATTCCGATACGACCTGCCCGGTAGTTATTTTATCATCATGTTCTTTTATTAGCTTGACAATACTGAAAAGGACCAGCTTTTTGTGTATTGACAATTTCTTCAAAGCGTCAATTCCTCTTTCAGTCTTCATTTCATCGTTTGCAAGAAAGACATGCTTGCCACTTACAAAATCCTCTTTCTTCTTTTCCGCAATATTTCCGGATTTCTCCAGAAGTTTAATGGCTTTGTAAGCATACCCCTCTTTTTGGGAGAGCAAAACACATGTTGGAATTACACTTTCATCAATTACATCATCCTTAAAAGCAGTAGAAGAACGAACTTCCAGGATTTGTCTCAGTTCTTCCTCGGTGTAAGGAGGAAAGATCACTTCCTTATAATTGATGGACTGAATCAGGTTTGGAGAGATCTTTTCTGAGGAAAAAAGGTCATTTGAGATTCCAATTATTCCAATATACACTTCATCCCCGATGTACATTTTTTCTCCAGCCTGACTTAAGGAAGCCAAAATATCAAGGTTTTTCAGCATTTCTATGTCATCAAGAATTACGATTATAGATGTCTGCTTCTCATTCAGCACATCCCAGAGAATATTATAATATTCATTCAGGGATAAACCTGTTTTAGGAACCTGTAACTCCGGACTCACCTGATGAACAATTTCAAGGATCACACGACTGACAGTATTTGCGATACCACAATTCAACAAAATGGTTTTGACATTAATTTTATTCTTTAATGCAATTTCGTTGAACTCTTTAATCACATATTTAATAACACTTGTCTTGCCGATACCTTTTTTTCCGACAATCAATCCGTTCCTTGGAAGTCCGTAATGAATAACCGGCTCTATCAACTCTGCAATTTCCCCGATTTGCTGATCCCTTGCAATCAGTTTATCTGGCAGATATTGTTCAGAAAGAGCTGCTTTTTTCCGGAAGACACTGGGTTTTGTGCTGAATATTTCATTCATAGGATCCCTCTATCATAAATTAAGCATAAAAGTTGGGATTCGTAAACCTGCCATATGTTTTACGTCGGAGGAGGGAGCGAAAAACACATAACATATCTTCCCGATAACATAATTAGCTTCATCTGCAGACAGGTTTGTATATGTTCCACCAGCATCAATTCCAAGATTATATGTCATAACACCTCACCTTTTTCATAATCAATATAAAGTATCCCTCCACTTCGTGTTTCAAGGAGGTGATGACATGGGAAGTTAGATTACACGACGAAATGGGGTTGAATGGATGCAATCAATACGATTGCACCCACGCAAATGGTATCACTCTAATGCTGAGGTACATTTGACGATTGCGTCAGCAGCATTCTCACCATAGAGATCTGCGCCGATCTTGTCAGCCCAGTCCTGAGTTGTTGGTGCGCCACCGACCATGGTCTTCACCTTGTCGCGGAGGCCTG
>JAIOTO010000131.1 GCA_021106765.1 Methanosarcinaceae archaeon | reverse complement strand
GAGGTAAACTATGTATCATCCTCTACTGGTGGTACCTATGATGCAGTGAATCATACCGTTACCTGGGACATTGGCACACTGGCTGCAGGTGCTCCATCTGCGACCGTCAGTATCACGGTAACAGTGGACGCAAGCACACCAATAGGAACAATACTGGACAATGCTGCTACGATCGACAGTAACGACACAGCTCAGACGACACAGCATGACAATGACACGGAAGTGATCAAACCTGATCAGGAGATCCCTGAGTTCCCGACCATTGCCTTGCCAATTGCAGCGATCCTCGGACTGGCATTCTTCTTCCAGCGCCGCAGGAATGAGTAAGGACTAAAGTCCTTACTTTCTTTTTTCTTTTTTTGACCGATTTATTATATAGTCTACCAATTTCTGCTATGTGTATACTCATACCGATATTACTTTCACATCGCATACATTTGAATTATATACGATCGTCTTCATTCTGGGACTATAACCAATATCAATAACGTGGATCCGGTAATGAATATGTATGCAACACTCCAGAAGTATTTTGGCTACAGCGAGTTCCGCCCTCTGCAGGAGGATATCATAAGAGATGTCCTGGAACGAAAGGACACATTCGTACTGATGCCCACCGGTGGGGGGAAGTCCCTGTGCTACCAGCTACCTGCTCTGCTTGTGGACGGGGTAACTGTAGTTGTATCTCCTCTGATATCCCTCATGAAGGATCAGGTGGATGGACTTGTGGACAATGGGATTGGTGCAGCATGCCTGAACAGTACTTTGAGCCGTTCAGAGGCTCAGGACGTCATACAGGACCTTCTGAATGGACAGCTGAAGCTGCTCTATGTTGCTCCCGAAAGGCTGACCATGCCTTCCACCATCAAGCTCCTGAAAAAAGTGAATGTATCCCTCATTGCCATCGATGAGGCTCACTGTATCTCGGAATGGGGACACGATTTCAGGCCGGAATACCGGAAGTTGAACATGTTGCGCTCAGAGTTCCGGGGGATTCCCATGATCGCTCTGACCGCCACGGCGACCCAGAAGGTGCGTGAGGATATTGTCAAGCAGTTGGACCTGTCAATTTCCGATACGTACATTGCCAGTTTTAATCGGAAGAACCTGTCCTATCAGGTGCGCCATGAGAAAAAACCATATGCTCCTCTGAGATCGTATCTCCGGGGTCATCGAGGGGAGTCTGGTATTATCTATTGCCATAGCCGAAAGGCAGTCGAAAAGCTTGCAGGTAAACTCAAGAAGGATGGATTCAGTGCTCTTCCCTATCATGCGGGTCTTTCCGGGGATCTCAGGAAAAAGTATCAGGAGAAGTTCATACGTGACGATGCCCAGATCATTGTAGCAACCATTGCATTTGGCATGGGTATCGATAAATCCAATGTACGATATGTGATACACTACGATCTGCCAAAGGATCTGGAGAGCTATTATCAGCAGACTGGCAGAGGGGGAAGGGATGGGCTGGAATGCGATTGTATCCTGTACTTCAATCGTGGGGACTGGCACAAGATCAAGTACTTCATCGACCAGATGGGTAGGAAGCAGGAGCGGGATATTGCAATGTCCAAACTCCGGCATATGATGGAATATTGTGATACAAACACCTGCCGCAGGCGTGTTCTTCTACGATATTTTGGTGAAGAACTGACAGAGGATTGTGGGAACTGTGACGCGTGTCTTGATCCAAAGGAGATATTCGATGGAACCGAGGAAACGAAGAAACTGCTTCTGTGTGTGAAGGATGTAGGTCAGAAGTTCGGCATGACCCATGTAGTGGATGTTCTCAGAGGTTCCAGATCAAGCAAGATCTGTAAATACAAACATGAACATCTTCGTAGTCATGGATCTGGACGGGAATACACAAAGGATCAGTGGCTTGATATGGTCCGGGAAATGGTCAACAAGGAATTCCTTGGAGTGAGTGGATCCAGGTATCCGTTGCTAAAACTGAATCAGAATAGTCATGCTATTCATTCAGGAAACAAAAATGTCCAGTTAAGCCAGCTTCCTTCAATGGAACCTGATAAGAAGCAACCTGTTTCCACCAGAACGAATAAGATACAACATATCTCAATCAAAAAGGACAATGATGATGACAATGATTTGAAAGATGATCAACATTTGTTCGAAACCCTGAAAAAATTAAGAAAAAGCTTAGCAGAGGATAAACGCATCCCACCGTATATCATATTGTCTGATACGAGCCTGCGGCAGATGGCCACGAACCTGCCCACAACTCCTGAACAGATGTTGAAAATCACAGGTGTTGGGGAACAAAAACTGAAGAAGTATGGTAGCATGTTCCTGACGGAGATACGATCGTACTGCAAGAACAACCATATGTGTGATAATTCACCAAACACAGGATCAGACATCGGATGTACTATGACCAGAGTTACACTGTCATCAGATGCATCAGTTAAGACGTCATCTACTATCTTATCTCCATCTCCCGATCTGCCCAATATTTCATTGATATCCACTGCCCTGTCCTCTTCTTTCACAAAGACCATGGATCTCTACAAACAGGGTTTGACGATCAGTGAGATAGCGGAGGTCAGGGGTCTGGTAGTCAGTACTATAGAATCGCATATCGAAAAGTTGATCATGGCAGGCGAGATCACATCGATAGATGATATTGTTGATAAGAACGATCAGCAGGAGATCGAAGAAGCGATCTCGATCATCGGTTCCAAATTACTAAAGCCCCTCAAAGAGCATCTTGGTGATGAATATTCGTATTCCATGATAAAGATCGTACGGGCTGCAATGGATACACCCTCATGCTCAAGTGGAATATTCTGATGGTCGGTCAGGTTTTCTGAGCTCTAATTCGCTTGTCAGTACAATAAGCTCATGGTGAGCTGGAATATAAGGTCGCCGTATACCACAGCAGTGATGAAACCTGCAGTTATGGGAATCATAAACGGCAAGCCGGGTGTGACCCATATTCCATCATCGATCAGTCCTCTGTTCACATAATCTCTAAGCTGCACGATTACATCCTCGTCCAGGGATGTGCCACCCGTGGTGAAACGGGAGGTGACCCTGCCGTCATCATCCTGTCCATATTCCTCGATCAGACGGATATGTTCCTTGTCCAATCCTGATATAGGACAGCGGTATCCAATGAACATGTAGTAGGGTTTTCTGAGAGTTTTGGAAAGGGAAGGTTGTGTAAAGTTATACAGGAATAAGCCCAGAGGAACGATCACGGTCAGGATGACGGAGTTGCCGAAAACGGTGAATGTGAACAGGCTGATAGGAGGTATGCCCTGTGTGGGTAACATTGTTCCTGCTATCTCGATCATGGGATATGTAGGAATTATGAGTGATATGACCATCAGGACCTTTGCATCAGCACCTCCAAAAGCGTTGAAATAGAAGAGAATGTAGACAAAGCCAAAAATCAGCAAAAATGATACTGCTATCCTTACGATCTGCAATGCACCATTGTTCATAATATCATAAATAATGAAAATGAATCCCGCTGCAAACATCATAACCCACGTCTCGTTGGATACTCTTCTGGTCTTTATATCAGAGTAACATGAGTACAGTAGAAAGGGGAGGCATACCAGTACTTTAAGAAGTTCTATCATATCAGTGCTTCTCCCATTTTTTGAGATTGAGGACCTTGGAGAGCGTACTTCCATTTTTTATTTCGGCATAGATACGTTTTTCGCTTTTCTCAACCTCTTTGGCACGACGTGATATCTCGTATGCCTGTTCCTTTGGTACTACTACCACACCATTATCATCACCAATGATATAGTCTCCCGGATTTACCTCCAGCCCACCGCATTTGATCTGTGCATTGATCTCCCCAAATCCTTTCGGATCGCCGGCATTGGGTACATTATTGCTTGCAAAGACCGGAAGGCCCAATTTCTGTATCTCCTCGATATCCCGAACAGCACCATCAATAACAATACCTGCTATTTCCTTGTTAAGACAGCTCAGTGTTGCAAGTCCGCCCCAGGGAGCAATATGTTTGCTACCATTGTAGATCACAATAACATCTCCGGCCTCAGCAACATCGATGGCCTCCACACTCTTGGCCCAGTCCCCTTCAAAGGTCTGGACGGTAACAGCTGTGCCTACCATTTTTGAGCCTTTCACCATTGAATGGATGTCCTTCATTGCCCCTTTACGGTGCATAGCATCGGATATATTAGGTGTTGAGACCTCTGAGAATAGTTTTTTCATCTCACTTTTGGTCGATATCCTGTCTGCAGATATCATGGAAAGCGCATCCACACCCTGTCGTATCGATCGTGCGGCGTTTTCCACATGGTCAGAATTGATGATGTTCCCCCCAACGATTACAATGTTAACACCTGCTTGAATTGCCACAGAGGCATTATGTGCATCCAGACCGCCTGCTACGGCAAGAGGTACGTTTACAACCCTGACAATAGCCTCAAGGACCTCAATTGGATCCTTACCCCTCATCTGCTGATCGATACCAGTGTGTACGTTGATATAGTCGATACCAAGTCTTTCCAGTTCCTGTGCTCGTTTAACTGGTTCATTAACATTGATCATATCCGCCATCAAACGCACGCCATATTTGTGAGCAGAGAGGACCGCCTCCTGAATTGTTGCATCATCTGCATTGGCAAGGACCATTACAATGTCCGCACCTGCTTTTGCTGCCATCTCTACTTCAACAGCACCCGTATCTACCACTTTCAGATCTGCAATTATCGTGTGGTCCGGAAATGTCTTTTTGAGAATGCGTACAGCCTTCATCCCTTCACTTTTGATGAGAGGGGTGCCTGCTTCGATCCAGTCCACACCACCCATAACTGCCTCTTTTGCGATCTGGACGGCACGTTCGATCTCAAGTATATCAAGGGCTACCTGAATGATTGGTTTGATAGTGATCACCTTCTGATATTGTATATACTATTTGACTAGTTGAGCCTAAAAGGTATAAAGTTAACTAATAATCTCATATGAGGATATGGTATTCCTTAGATACGTTTAAATTGAAAGAAGATGAAGCTATTCTGTATGTCGGGAGATGAAGTAATTACGGAACCTGAACGTTCCAAACTACTAGCCAATCTCCATAAACATCTGGTCTGGTGTGGAGAAAAGATCCCGGAAAAGATCGAGATCAATGGAGAAATAATACCACTTCATGAGATCATATGGGATCTTGTGACGAAAACCCATTTGTCCGAAAGTGACGAAAAGACAATTGATGAATATATTGTTCTTCTTTCTGAAAAAGAGCAGAAATGTGAAACAACTCTCAAGGATTCGTTTTTATCTCCCGCAGAGGCAAAAGCGATCTTTAACAGGACTGCAGGTTTGCTCCGGGCGATCATGTACCTTAAAGAACTTGAGCATTATCCGGATAGAGATGATCGCCCACATGAGTTTCACAGGATGCATCTGGAACGTAAGGTAGAAGAAGCAAAGCAGTGGGCAAAGTTCATGAATGACAATAGTGTCTGATCAAGAACCCTATAGTATTCTTTATATTTGCATATTAGCAAACGTTATATCTTATGTATCCCTCCATTTACATAATGGCATTTGAAGATATGCACATAATTTCAATGAAAGACTTCTCACGGGATACGATCGATCACATCCTGGCCACTGCTGAGGAACTGGAACCGATAGCACGTGGGAAGAGAACTTCGGATCTACTGGCAGGAAAAATTCTTGCAGTTCTCTTCTTTGAGCCAAGTACGCGCACTCGTATGTCCTTTGAGGCTGCCATGACACGCCTTGGTGGAAGTGTGCTGAACCTTGGTTCGGTCGAAGCAAGTTCGATCACAAAAGGTGAGACCCTGGCAGATACCATCCGGGTGGTCAATGGCTACGCGAATGCTATCGTAATACGTCATCCTAAAGAAGGGTCTGCAAAGCTTGCTTCAGAGTTTTCATCCATACCTGTGCTCAATGCAGGCGACGGTGCAGGTCATCATCCTACACAGACGTTACTGGATCTTTATACGATCCGCAGAGAAAGTCATCTTGATGGCCTGAGGATCGCTCTTGCGGGTGATCTGAAATATGGGCGTACGGTGCATTCTCTTTGTTATGCCCTCTCACTGTATGGTGCACACATCACTCTGGTCTCTCCAAAGGAGCTTCGAATGCCCAATGCCATCATTAAGGACCTTGAAGATAGGGGTATCGAAGTGAAACAGACTGAATCCATAGGGGAAGCCATAAAGGATGTGGATGTACTGTATGTTACCAGAATACAGAAAGAGCGATTCCCGGATCATGCAGAGTACCAGAGGGTAGCGAACAGTCTGCAGATCACACCGGAGCTACTGGTACAGGCACAACCGGGACTTAAGATCATGCACCCATTACCGCGCACGAACGAGATCGATCAAAGGGTGGACCTAACTCATCATGCATGCTATTTTGAACAGGCATTCTATGGCGTACCTGTTCGCATGGCGTTATTGGCACTGGTTATGGGGGCGATCGAATGAGTTCTGATCGTGGATCGGCAACAAAAGAGATCAGGGTACAGCCGATCGAAAACGGAACGGTGATCGATCATATCACGGCCGGCCAGGCACTGAATGTCCTGAAGATACTTGGGATTCCAGGAACGTCTAAAAGTATTGTAAGTGTTTTGATCTATGCACCCAGTATCGATGGCACAAAAGATGTGGTGAAGATCGAAGGGCGTGAGCTGAATGTGAAGGAAGTGGACAAGATATCATTAATATCTCCAAACGCGACAATTAATATCATACGTGACCTTGAAGTTCTTCATAAGAACCATGTTCATATTCCCAAAAAAGTAGAAGGTGTGGTGCGATGCATCAATCCCAATTGTATCTCAAATAGTAATGAACCAATAACTTCTAAGTTTACTGTAAGTTCAGATGATCTGAGGATCGTACTTAGATGTGTTTACTGTGAACGGGTCATCTCCGAGGATATTGCAGAACATCTGCTGTGATCCCGGATAATGGATCAGGAATTCAGGATCGTTTTGGAGGATGATACATTAAATACCCAGGATATCATCCATTGTATAGGTGCCAGGTTCAGCGTTGTGTATCCATTGAGCTGCCTTCACTGCGCCGGCAGCAAATGCCTGTCGGGAATGGGCTTGATGCTTTATCTCGATACGTTCTCCATCACCTGCAAAGAGTACGGTGTGGTCTCCGGCGATATCTCCACCGCGTACTGCATGGATGCCGATCTCCTTTTCACGTGGCACCATACCATGACGTCCGAACACATAATCCTTGCCACCTAACACAAGGCTCATTATCTCTGCGGCCCGTATCGCAGTTCCACTGGGAGCATCCTGTTTCCTGTTGTGGTGTGCTTCGATTATCTCTATATCGGTATCCGAAAGATATTTAGCGGCTTCCTCTATGATCTTAAAGAATACGTTGACACCAACAGAATAGTTTGGTGCTATTATGGCTGAGATATCATTCTTTCGGATCGCATCATCGATCGTTGTCCTCTGTTCGGGAGTGAAGCCAGTTGTGCCAATGACCAGATTCACACCACATCCAGCAACAACAGGCGCATTGGTCGTGGTGGCGTTGGCAATGGTAAAATCAATAATAACATCGGTATCTGTTTCAGTCAGTACCTGTTCCATTTCTTTCACATCGGATATTGGAACCCCGAGTGTACCTGCCTGTGCGATCTCTCCTGCATCACTGCCGATATTTGCCAGATCGAATGCAGCAGATAGATCCACCCCATCGGTCCTGACAATGTTCTGAATGATGAGAGCCCCCATCTGACCAGAAGCACCAGTTACTGCTACATTGATCATTCGATACACCCAATTTTCTTCAATGCATTGATCAGTACCTGTTCATTCTCATTACTGATGGGTGCCAGGGGTAACCTAAGATGTCCGGCAGCCAATCCCATTAGTCCCATTGCATGTTTGATAGGAATAGGGTTTGTTTCACAGAAAAGCGCACGGATCAGGGGAGCCATTTCATAGTGTCGCTGTCTTGCAACATCAAGGTCTCCTTTTGCAGCGGCATTGACAAGTTCTACCATTTTATCTGGTACAATGTTCGCAGAGACCGATATCACACCGACCCCACCAAGACCCACTATGGGGAATGTAAGTCCATCCTCTCCGGATAACACCGCAAGTTCCTCATCCTGTGTATTCTCTATGATCTGGGTTATCTTGTCCAGATCACCGCTTGCTTCTTTGATCGCAACGATGTTCTCTATTTTAGAGAGTTCAATGATAACGTCCAGAGGGATGTCCTGTGCAGTACGGGATGGTACATTGTAAAGGATTATGGGTACATCCGCAGCCTCTGCAATCTTTGTAAAATGCTTGATCAGGCCGTCAGCATTAGGTTTGTTATAATACGGTGAAATGACAAGAAGGCCATCTACACCAGCATCAGCTGCATATTTTGAAAGTTCCACTGCCTCAGCTGTGTTGTTCGAACCTGTACCGGCTATCACCGGAACACTTGCACCGTCTAGAGTGGCATTTATGAGCTCCTTATGCTCATTTGTGGATAGAGTGGCGGATTCACCTGTGGTTCCGCAGGCCACAACACCTGACACTCCGCCTCTTTCAACGAAATCGATGTTCTTCTTCAAACCGGCTTTGTCGATAGTATTGTCTTCTGAAAAAGGAGTTATAAGGGCCGGTAGGACTCCTTCGAACATAGATCGATCCGCTCCCGGATTACTCGGTTCTTATGTGGGTCATTTTTCTTGTAACATAACCTGCTACGCGGTTCCTGATGACCTTGCTTTCGATGGTAGTATATTTGGATACAAGATGTTTGTTCTCATCAAAATCCTTTGTAAATATATCTCCATATTCGGTGATCAGACGGTGTGTTATTTTCTTGATGCCTTTTTGTCTAATGTTTCCCATGGTTTAACTCCAATTGTATATGATTGTATTATTCTGATATCAGGGGTATGTTTGAGTATTGGACTCTCATGTAGTTATTTAACCTTTTGCATTGAATAGTTT
>JAIOTO010000005.1 GCA_021106765.1 Methanosarcinaceae archaeon | reverse complement strand
CTTGATGCAATACATGACACAAGACAATATTCAGAGGTTATAGATCTTCCTGTAAGGATTGATCCTGATAGTGGAAAAGCGACCTACAGGAACGGTGTGTTAGAAGTGGTCTTTAAGGTAGTTGATGGTATTAACAGATCTAGTGTCATAATCGAATAAGGCTTAATAATTACTTATCTTATGAATCTCCTTATTAACTTATTGATTTATTTTGCTTGACTATTTTTTAAACATTGTTGTGATCGTTGGACATTGTTGTTTTGCTAAATAGCTGTTTATCCGGACGTATGGATAGATTTTCTCGAAAATGCGGAAAGTTTAAATAATTATAAATATCACTATATTTTGTAAGAATATTGATAATAGTTTCCCACATATTTTGAAATATGTTAGTTATGGTGGTCAAAAAATGGCGAGAAAAAAAATATTGATCGTTGATGATGAACCTGAGGTCGTTGAGTTGGTGAATTTGATGCTTGATCAAGAAGATTATGATCTGGTCAGTGCGGATAGTGGTCTGAAATGTCTTGAAATTATAGATAATGAGAACATCGACGCCATATTGCTCGATATAATGATGCCAGATATGGATGGTTGGGAAACGTTCCACAAGATCAAGCAGAAAGATCCGACGATGCCAATTGCGATCCTTACGGCTACATGTGAGGAATTCGACAGAATGATGGGTTTGAAGGTATTGAAAGCAGAAGACTATGTCACAAAGCCCTTTGATCGCAAACAGTTGTTAGGATGTATACATGGCTTGCTTAATGACTGATCTGATCTGGCAGGGACACGTAATGTAAGGTTTTGTCTGCTGGTAATATTATGTGCTGCTGGAAAGAGTAACTATGGTTTGCACTTCACACCGGCTCACATATGATCGCTTTATTATCCTTCACGAATATGTGAACTTTCCTTGTGCCTGTTAGTCCGTTCTCGATCTCATTCCTTATCGGCCAGTAATTGGCAGGCTCAACGCCAGCACGCAGTATTACACTTTCGACATCATATTTTTTAAGAAAAGTATTGATGTTCTTTGTATCCATATCAGTGGTGTGCATTACTATGTAATGGTTCTTGATCATTGGATGCTGGGTATGTATGTCTGATGTGAGGAGTATTCGCTTTTTGTCAATGTCCATCCATTTGACATCAGTTCCTTGTTTCTGCATTTCTTCTATCAACTGATCAAGCAGATCTGCTTTTATTACTGATGGCTCAGGTTCATATGCATAAGAACCAGGTTCATTTACTTCAGGAAGACGGATCTTTTTCTCATCTGAGTTGATCCTTGCTCCTGTCGGTAGTGCTACTGCGGAGCGGTCTGATCGTTTCAGGTTTCCAAAATACAGGGTAAGTCGATTAAGTTTTCCATCAAGGGACAGGTATTCTCGTTCACAGTCGAACGGTATCTTTTCAGGAGTCAACTGAGGCGGTGCTTCAAATGCAAAATCATGGGTCTTATGCGAATATGCAGCGATCACATTTGGGATGGCAGGTTCCAGGTTCATTATGTTCCGTTTATCTTCTGTCGCGGGTCTGGCAGGATCGGAGAATATTATATCTACTTCAGGAATTTGATCAATGGCATCTTTTGATAGGGCGTCGGCGCAGATGAACTCTACGTTATCGACTCCATATTGTCTGCAATTTTCTTTCGCATATTCTATCTTTTTCGGATCGATCTCAATTGCATAGACCATTTCACATTCCTTTGCGAAGAATATGGTCTGTCCGCCAATGCCGCAGCTAATGTCAGCTAGTTTTCTACATTTGAGGCGCCTGGCTCGATATTGTGCAACGATCTCAGGAGTTGCGAAACGAATCCCTGCGCTATCGGATCTGACTGGTTGGTTGAATTTCTTTTTTCTGGGCAATATGATCTGGTTATACAATATACCCAAATCATTTAAGTACATCCCGTACTATGTATCAAATATAGTATTCAGACAGACTATTTTCTGCAGTTGGATATTTTATGTTATGTCTGGAACTACATGTTTTGTCCTTAAATGGGGTACATGGTGCAAAGCATTTATATAGTAACTCTACAATGTAAGGCGCAACGTTAGAGAATAGTATGTTATTGGGCAATGCTCAATTGCATAAGATGATCAATAAAGTAGGCGCAAATAAGTGTGGAAAAGTCGGATTTAACATAATACATTAATGGGCCAATTCATTGAAAGCCCTCTTGCATGCGCAGGTGCGTATGAAGGAATGTCATGTGCTAAAATCTTTTGAGATGACACTGGTAGAATATCTGTCAGTAACATATCATTATCAAAAACGCATATTCGGTCGCACGATGTGGTCAGCAATTTGTTTGCTGGCATGAAATGGCACTCAGATGCCAATTACACACATTCGTGATACTATATGCATTTCGTCGACAGGCTCGCTGTGAATGCAGCACACTATTTTGTTCAATCCTACGTCGACAATAAATATAATTGAATAAGTAACAAACTATGGAGAATACGAATGGCAAATATATACAGACCAAGGCGAGGTTCTCTGGCATACAGTCCACGTAAAAGAGCAAAGAGTCACATTCCAAGATTTGGCTCTTGGCCAGAGTCAAATGCCGAACCAAAACTGCAAGATTTTGCGGGCTATAAGGTTGGGATGACACACGTGGTCATGATAGATGATGCCAAGAACAGTCTAACCGTAGGCGCGGAGATATCTGTACCTGTGACTGTTATTGAAACACCTGCGATCCGTGTGGCAGCGATACGTGCATACAAGCAAGCCTCAGCAGGCGATGCTGTGGTTGCTGAAGTTTGGAGTGATGACTTGGATGCGAATCTTGAACGTGTAATTAGAATGCCCAAGAACAATGATTCAGCAGCAGGGCTTGATAAGATGGCATCACTGATCGCGGACGGCGCAGTAAAGGATGTCCGTGCTATCACCTATACAGTACCATCAACTATTACCGGTGTACCCAAGAAGAAACCGGATATCATGGAGACTGCTATTTGTGGTTCTGATGTAAAAGCCAAGTTCGAGTATGCAAAGTCGATACTTGGTGGAAATATGAACATCGAGGATGTATTTGATAATGGTTGCATAGTCGATGTTGCTGCGATCACCACCGGCCGAGGGACTCAGGGTCCAGTGAAGCGATGGGGGATCCAATTAGCGAAGAATAAGCACTCCCGTCAGGGTAGCCTGCGACAGGTAGGTACACTTGGTCCATGGAACCCAGCTCATGTTAGCTGGAGAGTTCCTCAGCTGGGACAGATGGGTTATCATCAGAGGACAGAGGCCAATAAGCGTATCCTGAAAATTTCATCGGGTTCTGATGATATCAATCCGGATGGTGGCTTTTTGAACTATGGACTTGTTCGTGGTAACTATATACTCGTAAAGGGCAGTGTTCCAGGTCCGTCCAAGCGACTTGTGAGATTCCGGGAAGCAGCAAGGTCAAAAGTATCTGGTATGGGTGAACCACAGATTGTTCACATCAGTACTCAATCCAAGCAGGGGTGAAGTGAATGACCACAGCAAATATTATAGATATAACAGGAAATACTAAAGGTGAGATCACTTTGCCTGAGATATTCAATGAGGTCTACAGACCGGATCTCATAAAGAGAGCAGTTCTCTCATCTCAGACAAAAAGGCTTCAGCCATATGGTACAAAATTGTACGCAGGCATGAGGACATCAGCGAAATCATGGGGGTCCGGCAGAGGTGTCGCACAGGTCCCAAGGTTGGTCAACGGTAGTCGTGTGGCAAGGGTTCCACAGGCTGTTGGTGGACGGCGTGCCCATCCTCCGAAAACGGAGACCAAACGTGCAGAAAAGGTCAACAAGAAAGAGAAGAGGGCGGCCATCCGTTCAGCGATCGCTGCTACAATTAACAGCGAGCTGGTAAAAGCACGCGGTCACAGGTTCGATGCACAGGTTCCGCTGGTAGCTGACGATGCTTTGCAGGATATAACAAAGACACGAGAAGTTGTAAGCTTCCTTCAGGCAGCAGGTGTATATGATGATATACTTCGTGCAAAGTATGGAAGACACATAAGAGCTGGAAAAGGTAAGCTTCGAGGCAGAAAATACAAACATAAGAAGAGTGTTCTGATCGTGACTGGTTCAGATAGTTCGATATTCAAATCTGCCAATAATCTTCCTGGTGTGGATGTTACTACGGTGAGATTATTGAGTACTGAGTTACTGGCACCTGGTACACACGCAGGCAGGCTTACAATCTGGACAGAATCTGCAATATCCAATCTGGAGGGTATGTTCCTATGAATGTTGTTAAATATCCTTTCATTACAGAAAAAGCAATGATACACATGGAAGAAAACACACTCCAGTTCATTGTTGATACAAGAGCCAACAAGACTCAGATCAAGAGAGAAGTGGCTAATATGTATGGTTTTCCTGTCAGGTCCATATGTACGATGACCACAATGAATGGTATGAAGAAAGCATTGGTTACATTCGATGAGGTCGATGCTGCACACGAGATCGCAACACGGATCGGATTAATGTGAGGTGAGATATCATGGCAAGAAGAATTATATCACAGAATAGGGGTCGTGGATCACCTACGTACCGTGCTCCATCACATAGATTCAAGGCAAATCTTCAACATCCGCGTGTGGATCGGGATGAGACCATCTATGCTACGGTAGTTGAAATTACACATGATCCTGCAAGATCTGCACCGATCATAAAAGTTGCATTTGAGGATGGTGGAGAGCGCCTGATCCTTGCTCCTGAGGGTATTGCTGTCGGGGACCGGATCGAATGCGGCATATCTGCTGAGATCAAGTCAGGAAACATACTTCCATTATCCGAGATCCCTGAAGGTATCCCGATATGTAATATCGAGTCCAAGCCAAACGATGGTGGATGTTTTGTACGTGCATCAGGCGTTTCGGCAACACTGGTATCTCATGAGCGCTCAAGGGTCGCTGTTGAAATGCCTTCTGGAGAAATGAAATGGTTTGTCCCTGCATGCAGGGCTACTATAGGTATTGTAGCTGGCGGCGGAAGGGTCGATAAGCCTTTCTTGAAAGCTGGTAAGAAATATCACAAATTGAAGACAAGGGCTGCAAAATACCCCCGTGTATCAGGGATCGCAATGAATGTGATCGACCACCCATTCGGTGGCGGTAACAAGAAGCATCCAGGAAAACCAACAACAGTAGGCAGGAATGCACCTCCTGGTCGTAAGGTTGGTCAAATCGCAGCACGAAGGACAGGAAAACGTTGAGAGAGGTGTGATACATGGCAAAGAAATCATCATCAAGGTTACCAAAACGTAAAGGTGAGTTTACCTATCGTGGAATGACGGTAGGGGAGCTTCAGGAATTAAGTATAGAGGATTTTACAAAACTTCTACCTGCAAGGGAACGCCGTTCCCTTAGACGCGGTTTGACCGATGGTCAGAAGGGAGTGTTGCAAAAGTTCAAGGATGGCAAGGACAGTGTGCGGACCCATTACAGGAACATAATCATCTTCCCTGATATGGTCGGTAAACAGATTGCGGTCTATAATGGTAAAGAATTCGTGAGTGTGGACGTTCAACCTGAGATGATCGGACACAGATTCGGAGAGTTCACGTTGACCCGCGGCAGAGTTTCACACGGTAGTGCTGGTGTAGGTGTGACCCGTTCAAGTAAGTTCGTACCTCTGAAGTAAGGTGATAAAGATGGCAAGGATCAAATATACTGTAGAGGCTGACCCGGAAACAAGTTCAAAGACAATGGGTTCAGAACTCCATATATCTCCTAAGAAATCACGTGAACTTTGCAAAGCGATCAAAGGCATGCGCAGCACAGTTGCGAGGAATTATCTTCTGGATGTGATATCGCTCAAACGTGCTGTTCCATTCAAGAAACACAATGACAGTCTTGGTCACAAGAAAGGTCCAATGGCTGCAGGTCGATATCCTGTGAATGCGGCAAAAGAGTTCCTGAAATTGTTGGAAAACGCTGAGAATAATGCGGAGTACAAAGGACTGGACTCTGGTCGTATGTCTATTACACATATCGCTGCAAAGCGTGGTCGTGTGATCCATGGTATGAGGCCGAGGGCTCGCGGACGTGCTACTCCGAAGAATACGGAGACCGTGAATGTAGAGATTATCTTGAGCGAGGTGCGGTAAATGGCTATAGAGAAGAAGTTCGTACAGGATGGTTATGTTAAAGCATCCATGGACGAATATTTTGCAAAGCAGTTGAGCAGGGCTGGTTATGGGGGTATGGATATTAATCGTACTCCTATGGGCACCCAGATCACTGTATATTCGGAAAAACCCGGTATGGTTATCGGAAAAGCAGGTAAGGTAATTCGGAAACTTACTCGTGACATCGATCGGCTATATAATCTGGATAATCCGCAGATCGATGCACAGGAGGTCAGGAGACCTGAACTCAATGCACAAATGATGGCTTCCCGCCTCGCATCATCGATCGAACGTGGCTGGTATTTCCGAAAGGCCGGACACAACGTTATGCGTTCCATCTTGGGTTCTGGTGCTCTTGGATGCGAAATAATCATGTCAGGAAAAGTGACAGGATCGAGATCCAGGGTCGAGAAGATCGTTAATGGATATATCAAACATGCAGGCAAACCTGTTGATGATATTGTTGACGAAGGTTTTGCGGTTGCAGTTAAAAAACTCGGAACCATCGGATGCAAGGTACGTATTATTCACCCAGATGCAGTACTTCCTGATTCATACACGTTGAAGGATGTTGTTCAGGTGACCGAAGAGGTTGCTGAAGCTCCTGCAGAGGAGAAGAAGAGTACCGGTGTTGAAGAACTCGTCGAGACTGAAGCAGCTGGTGATGTCTCAGAGGCTGAGGATGTTGAGTCCACAGAGGTTGCTGAAAAAGTGACTGAAAAGGTCGAAGAACCCGTGGAAACAAAGTCATCAGATGTCGAGATGGTGTCTGAGGTGACTGAAAAGGCCACTGAGGACGCTGGTGTGACAGAAGAGGCAGGTACGGAAACACTTCCTGAAGAGGAGCGTAGAGAGGTCGATAGTGTATGGCAACACAAACATAAAGGTCATGATTACTGGCATCCAATGGCTCGTGTTCACAGGAGTGAAAACTAATGGCGATCCTTCATGTTAAAGAGATACGGAATATGAATCCGCATGAACGAATGGACGAGGTCGAGAAATTCAGTAGCGAACTTATCCGCGAACGTGCTCTGGCGTCTGCCGGAGGAGCTCCTGACAATCCCGGAAGGACCGGCGAGCTCAGGAGAACTATCGCGAGGATCAAGACAATCCAACATGAACTAAAGGAGATCTAACTTGCAACTATCACCTTCAAACCTGATCTATCATGAATTGATAGGACTTGCTTGTAAGGTGGTGGATTCTCCAAATTCATGTTTGATCAATATACGCGGCAAAGTGGTAAATGAGACACGCAACATGATCGTTATGGAAACAGATGAGATGTGTGAAAAGACGGTGCCAAAACATGGTACGACCTTTGTGTTTCAGATACCGTCCCGTACTTCGGGCAAAATTCAATTAATCCAACATACTCAGGTTAATGGTAACCTATTGCTCTCACAACCCGCGAATCGAACTAAGAATATTAAGAAAGCACGCATGAGGTAATAATCATGGCAAAAGATATCGGATTGGATGTTCCTACACCATCTGAGGAATGTGATGATAAGAATTGTCCATTCCACGGAACCCTCCCAGTTAGAGGTCAGATCCTCTTTGGGACAGTCGTAAGTAACAAGATGGACAAGACAGTGGTCATCCAACAGAAATATGATAAACTTATAAACAAATACCAGCGGTACGAAAAGAGACAATCGAAGATTCATGCACATAATCCTCCCTGCATCAATGCAAAGGTGGGGGATGTGGTTGAGATCGCCGAGTGTCGTCCGCTAAGCAAGACCAAATCATATGTAGTAGTTAAAACGGAGGCCCGTAAATGAGGGGTATACGCTCAACGATCCCACGTGCATTGAATTCAGGTGCAAAGATCGATTGTGTTGACAACACGGGCGCTCGGACTGTGGAGATTATCTCTGTTAAGAAATACAGGGGTGTCAAGAACAGGCAACCGAAAGCAGGTATTGGTGACATGTGTGTCGTATCTGTGAAAAAGGGTACTCCTGAGATGCGTCGGCAGATCGTATATGCTGTAGTGGTGCGTCAGAAAAAGGAGTTCCGTCGACCAGATGGTTTGAGGGTTTCCTTTGAGGATAATGCTGTTATCATCACGGACGATGCAGGGGTCCCCAAGGGCACAGATATTAAAGGCCCGATCGCCAGAGAAGTGGCAGAAAGGTTCCCCAAAGTAGGAACTACTGCATCAATTATTGTGTGAGGTGTTCTGTTATGGTGTCAAAACAGCCAAGAAAACAGAGGAAAGCACGTTATGATGCTCCTCTTCATATCAGACAGAAGTACATGCGTGCACCGCTTTCAAAAGAACTTCGTTCAAAGTACGGTAGACGCAGTGCTGGTGTGATAGTAGGCGATACTGTGGAAGTAGCACGTGGTGATCATGCCGGTACCAAGGGTGAGGTTGAACAAGTATCTCTGAAAGACGGAACACTCGTTATCGAAGGGATAGTCTCTACCAAATCAGATGGTACAGAGATGCCAAGACCAATATATCCTTCAAATGTGGTAATCACATCGCTGGAATTGAAGGATAAGAAGAGAAAATTAATATTATCAAGAAGCAGGTGATCTAGTGGGCAAACATCAGAAAAGAATATCTGTCCCTAGGAGCTGGCAGATATCAAAGAAATCCAATAAATGGATAACAACTACAAGGCCAGGTCCGCATAGTAAGCAGCAAAGTATACCTCTCACGGTAGTGTTGCGGGATATGCTGGGTATTGTAGATAATCGTGCAGAAGCAAAGAGAGTTCTATACGAAGGAAACATATTGGTTGATGGAATTGTGAGAAAAGACATCCGTTTCCCGGTAGGTTTTATGGATGTGATCTCTATTCCACTTAACAATATTGCATACCGCGTATTGTTAGACAGTATGGGTCGGTTAAAACTGTACGAACTTGGAGCTACCGATGGCAACAAGTTGTGTCGTATCGAAGGGAAAACCATCATCAAAGCAGGTGAGGTGCAGCTGAACCTTCACGATGGTACTAATCTTGTTGGTTCAAATGAATATGCGACAAAGGGTTCATTGATCCTGTCCACTCCTGGTAG
The DNA here is from genome assembly GCA_021106765.1 of Methanosarcinaceae archaeon. Classification (GTDB taxonomy): domain Archaea; phylum Halobacteriota; class Methanosarcinia; order Methanosarcinales; family Methanosarcinaceae; genus JAIOTO01. The sequence goes on along the minus strand of JAIOTO010000005.1, from coordinate 30,228 downwards.
GGAGATATTGAAGCACATTGAATACAAGGTTGGTAATCTTGCTATGATCATTGGTGGAAGCCATACCGGAGTGATTGGTACTATCAGTGCTATCAACAAGGTGCGCAGTTCCAAGAAGAACACTGTCTCAATTTCAGGTGAGACCGAGTTTGAGACGATCGAAGATTATGTATTTGTGATCGGCGAGAATGAGCCAGAGATCAATTTGGGTGGTGATGTTGTTGAGTAATCCGATGAGAAACCCAAAGGTCAATAAAGTGGTTGTTCACATGGGTGTTGGAGAAAGTGGCCAGCACCTGGTAGATGCAGAGGGTATCCTTGAGGCCATTACTGGTCAGGGCGTAATAAGGACCTACGCTAAGAGAACCCTTCCAGCGTTCAATATCAAAAAGAACGAGCCAATTGGATGTAAGGTAACACTTCGTGGTAAACTTGCAGATAATTTCCTCAATCTGTCGCTGAATATTGTTGAGAACAAGCTGAATGGTTCCCAGTTCGATAAATATGGGAATGTAACATTTGGAGTTGAGGAACATACAGATTATCCCGGTATGCGGTATGATCCAAACATTGGTATATTTGGAATGGATATCAATGTGGTTGTAAGTCGTCCAGGTTACAGGATCAACAAACGAAGGGCGATGAAATGCAAGGTCCCCAACTCACACAGAATCACAAAAGAGGATACGATCTCCCTCTTTAAAGATCAATATAGTGTGGAGGTAGAGTAATATGGTATTGACCAAGAAGAATTTCGGCAGAGGTGCGAACGAGTGTAGACGATGCGGTAGAAAGCAGGGTCTTGTACGCAAATATGGTATCTACCTTTGCAGACATTGTTTCAGAGAGATCGCCCATGACATGGGATTTGAAAAATATACATGAGGTGAGGAGTTATGGTATTATTAGATCCTCTTGCTGATGCATTATCTACAATTAAAAATGCAGAGGCTGTAGGTAAACAATCCTGTACGGTCAGGCCGGCATCAAAACTGATAGGCAATGTCCTTAATGTTATGAAGGATGCTGGGTATGTTGAAGAATTCGAATTTGTGGATGATGGCAAGGCAGGAATCTATAATGTGCGGATGGCTGGCAGGATCAACAAATGTGGAGCTATCAAACCACGCTTTTCGGTTGGATCCGGCGATTTTGAGAAATGGGAAAAACAATTCCTTCCTGCTAAGAACTTTGGTACATTGATACTTACCACATCAGATGGCGTCATGTCACAGTACGAAGCACGTGAGAAGAACATCGGCGGTCAGTTATTATCATTTGTGTACTGATGAGGTGAGATTATATGGCAAAAGAACTGACGAAAACAATTCCCATTCCTGATGGGGTGACGATTTCCTATATTGGGAGGGAGTTTGTCGCATCAGGAGAGAAGGGTACCAACAAGAAGTTCATATGGTATCCTGGGATCCGCATCACTGTAGGCGATTCTGAAGTGGTAGTTGATTCAGCTTCTATTCGAAAGAAGCAGAAGGCAATGGTCGGAACGATCGTCTCCCACATCAACAATCTGATCAAAGGAGTAATTGATGGGTATGAGTATCGGATGAAAGTTGTGTATGCTCACTTTCCAATGCAGTTGAAGGTTGAGGGAAAAAAGCTGGTGATCAGCAATTTCCTTGGTGAGAAGAAATCAAGAGTATCGAATATAATTGGTGAGACGACTGTAAAAACTAGTGCGGATGAAGTAGTTGTTTCAGGTATCAATAAGGAAGATGTTGGTCAGACCGCTGCGAACATCGAGCAGGTTACCAAGATCAAACGCTTTGATCCCCGTGTGTTCCAAGATGGAATATATGTCGTAGAGAAGATAACGTAAGGTGGTCAGAATGGAAGATAATATGAATGAGAACAAAGGTGAATCCATCTCATCTGAACTTTCTATGGATGAAGAAACCAGGCGTTTGTTCAATGTTAGAAAGGTTCAGAAAAGCAAAAAGCCTACATTCAAGAGAGCAGGTTCACACAAGTTCAAGCGTCTTGATTCAAACTGGAGGCGTCCAAGAGGTCTCCAGGGCAAGCAGCGTAGGCACTATGCTGGAAAAGGTGCACTGGCCCAGACCGGATATTGCAGCCCGAGGGCAGTCAAAGGATTGCATCCATGTGGTTATGCAGACATTCTTGTAGAAACTCTTGAAGCCGTCGAGAATGTCGATGCGTCCCGCGAAGCGATCAGGATATCTGGTAGAGTTGGTAGCAGAAAGAAAACCCAGATCGAAGCAAAGGCAGTAGAGTTGGGTATAAAAATATTGAATCCTACCAGAGGTGAATGAAATGGTCGACCTGTCCAATCAAAAAAGAGTCGCTTCCAAGATACTTGGTTGTGGTGTTAACAGGGTATGGATGGACCCGGATGCATCTGATGATATTGCAGTTGCTATCACACGGGAGGACCTTCGTGGTCTTATCAAAGAGGGACATATCAAGGCACACCCTGTAAAAGGTGTTAGTAGAGGCCGTGCCAGAGCAAGGGATGCAAAGCGCAAATATGGTCACTGCAAAGGTCATGGTTCACGTAAAGGTAAGAAAGGTGCACGAAGTCCCAAAAAAGAGCAGTGGATGAAGAAGATCCGTGCCCTTCGTCGCAGACTCAAGGAATTGCGTGAAGATGGTACACTTGATAGATCTACCTATTGTAAAGTATATCGCAAAGCAAAAGGTGGCGAGTATCGAAGTGTTGCACATCTCGAATCGCATCTGAACCTGAAAAAGAAGGATTGAACCTGAGGAATAATATCATGAGAACAGATTATTTATATATTAGGTCGATGTGGAGGATTTAATATGGCAACAGGACCCCGATATAAAGTCCCATTCAGGAGACGAAGGGAAGGACGTACGGATTACCATCAACGACTTAGATTATTACTGTCTAAAGAGGATCGTGTAGTTGTACGAAAGAGTGCGAAACAGATGAGGTTGCAGCTTGTTGCCCCTGATGCACAGGGTGATGTAACTTTTTCATCAGCTGTGTCTTCCGAGCTTCGTAGGTATGGATATGAAGGAGCTACTGGTAACACGACAGCTGCATATCTGACCGGATTGTTGTTCGGCTACAAATCTCTTGGCAAAGGATACAAGAATGGTGTGCTGGATATGGGATTGCAGGCTCCTTCGCCTGGATGTCGTGTCTATGCAGCATTAAAAGGTGTTGTGGATTCAGGATTTGATGTTCCACATAATCCATCTATATTCCCATCGGATGAACGAATAAGAGGAGAACACGTAGCAGAATATTTGGAAGGATCGAATCTGCCGGATAATTTTGAGGCAGTTAAGGAAAAGATCCTTTCGGAATTCAGTTAAGGTGGTTACATGGCATACAAATATGAGGAAGAATGGGTTCCCAAAACAAGACTCGGAATGCTCGTCGCAGAAGGGCAGGTCACTTCTATGGATGAGGCCATTGAGTCAGGTTTGCCAATTAGGGAATCAAATATTGTAGATATACTGTTACCGGGAATGGAGGATGAGGTCCTCGACATCAATATGGTCCAGAGGATGACCGACTCCGGTAGACGAGTAAAGTTCAGGGCAACAGTGATCGTTGGTAATGGTGATGGTTTCGTTGGACTTGGTCAGGCTAAGGATGTGCAGGTAGGTCCTGCTATCAGGAAGGCTATCAGTGTAGCTAAGCTGAACATCATCCGTATAAAACGCGGATGTGGATCATGGGAATGTGGCTGTGGATTACCACACACCGTGCCATCTATAGTACATGGTAAAGCAGGAAGTGTCGTTGTCGAATTAAAGCCTGCACCACGCGGGCTTGGACTGGCAGCCGGAGATACTGCACGAAAGGTGCTTGAAAAGGCAGGCGTCAAGGATGTATGGATTCGGACAGAAGGTCAGACCAGAACGACCCTCAATTTCGCAAAGGCCACGTACAATGCTCTGATGGAGACAAATACGATAAAACTTCCCTTGAACTATAAGGAAAAGGAGGTTTGAATATGTTCGCAGTGATCAGAGTACGTGGTAGTGTTAATGTAAGGGGATCTATTGAGGATACCCTTCGTATGCTCCGTCTTCAGAGGATAAACCACAGTGTTGTCCTTGAAGAATCTCCCAATAATAAGGGGATGCTCCAGAAAGTAAAGGACTATGTGGCTTATGGTACGATCGATGCTGAGACACTTGGTCAGATGCTCACGAACCGTGGCAGACTTGAGGCCGACGTACGCTTGAGTGATGAATATGTTGCTGAGAACACGGAGTTTGATTCGATCAGTTCCTTTGCAGAAGCTGTTTGTAACGGTGATGCAAAGCTTGCTGATATTCCTACACTCAAACCTGTATTCAGACTTCATCCTCCACGAAAGGGACATGCTGGCATAAAAAGGCCCGTACAGGTGGGCGGTGTTCTCGGAAACCATGGTGAAGATATCAAGGTTTTGTTGAACAAGATGAGGTGATGTATTATGGGCAAGAACAGAACAAAAAAATTCAGAGGCACGCGAACCTGTGGAGGAGGAACTTCCAAGAACCGCCGTGGAGCAGGTAACCGTGGAGGTCGTGGTAGGTGCGGAGAGAACAAACATCATTTCACACGTGCTCTTCAGGGTGGATATACTCGTGGAAAACACGGTTTCACGCGTCCTTTGAAAACACGTAACTATATCTCTGTTGTAAATGTCGGTGAACTGGACGAACTTGCAGACCAGCTTGTAGAGGACGGATTTGCAAAGATCGAAAATGATGTTTATCATGTAGATCTTGCAGAGCTGGATATCGATAAGGTACTTGGGACCGGCAAAGTGACAAAGAATATGGTTGTTACAACACATGGTTTCTCAAGTGTTGCACAGGAGAAGATAGAGAATGCAGGTGGATCCTGCGTTGTGCTCGATGAGTGATGCCTGACATGGCATTACTCTTATATTTATTTCGATTATCCAACATTAATATTTGATAAAATTCATTAGATTTCCTGAAAGGTGTAATTAATGAGCTTCAAGGAGAGTTTGGAACCAATCTTCAAAAGGTTGCCAGCGGTGACAGGTCCTGAAGGACATGTCCACTTTAAGAATAAGATGATGTGGACACTTGGTATTCTGATGCTTTATTTTATACTTGCAAATGTACCACTGTTCGGATTATCTGCAGATTCAATTGATCTGTTTGAACAATATCGAGCATTCTTTGCAGGAGCGTCCGGATCAATGATGCTTCTTGGTATTGGTCCCATAGTCACGGCATCCATTGTGTTGCAATTGCTTGTTGGAGCGGATGTGATAAAGCTCGATATGTCTGATCCATCAGATCAGGCCTTTTTCCAGGGTGCACAGAAGTTCATGGTATTTGTCATGATCGTTCTGGAAGCATTGCCTCAGATCGTGGGAGGATACATTCTTCCAGATATGGGTGTAGCTGATGCTCTTGGTGTCAGTGCTGGTGTTGTAACATTTATAATATTCATCCAGATATGTATCGGTGGTGTTCTGATATTGTTCATGGATGAGATCGTCTCAAAATGGGGAATTGGTTCTGGTGTTGGTCTTTTCATTGTAGCAGGTGTATCCCAGCAGATCGTCACAGGGCTGATCAATTGGAAACTGGATGATACAGGTCTCCCAATTGGAGTTCTTCCAAAGTGGATATATATTGTGCAGAACGTTGGTGCAGACTACCTCTTCAGTGGAGAGGGGCTCTCGTTCATGCTTATCAGTGGAGGTATTCTTGCACTGGTGACTACGGTGGTTATATTCTTAATGGTAGTTTATGTTGAAAGTATGCGTATCGAAATACCACTGTCACACAGTGCTGTTAAGGGCGCAAGAGGTAGGTTCCCTGTAAAGCTTATCTATGCATCAGTTCTTCCTATGATCTTGGTCAGAGCACTTCAGGCAAACCTTCAGATGATAGGAGTACTTCTATCAGGGCGTGGGATCACAATACTTGGTGAATATCAAGGGTCCACCCCGATCAATGGTATCATGTATTACATAAATCCCATCAACAGTCCCTATGATTGGATCCCCTCCCTTGTACGTGAGAGTTTTACGAGTTCCGGTGCTCCTGTGCCAGCGACCTGGCAGATCGGATTACATGTGTTGGTGGATGCTACATTCCTTATCGTTGGTGGTATCATATTCGCTTTGTTCTGGATTGAAACCACTGGAATGGGGGCAAAACCCACTGCTCAGAAAGTGTTCAATTCAGGTATGCAGATACCCGGTTTCAGGCGTAATGTCGGAAGTATCGAAAAGGTCATGATCAGATATATACCAAAAGTTACGATAATTGGTGGTGCTTTCATAGGTGCTCTTACACTGGTTGCAAGTATGCTTGGTACACTTGGTGGTGCAGGAGGTACCGGTCTTTTGCTTGCGGTGAGTATTGTATATCGTCTGTATGAGGATATCGCATCTGAGCAGATGATGGAGATGCACCCAATGGTAAGGTCGCTCTTTGGACGGGAGTAACTCGCAATTGTATGGAGGATTCATCAATGAATGTTGTATTATTCGGTCCGCCGGGTGCTGGAAAAGGCACTCAGGCAAAGGAACTGTCAAATCATTACAAGATACCACATATATCTACAGGTGATATACTGCGGGCGAATGTACAGGATGGTACTGAGCTTGGGAATAAGGCGAAGGAATATATGGACAAAGGTGAACTGGTACCTGATGAAGTTCTCATCGGTATTATCAGGAATCGTCTCGCAGAACCTGATTGTGAGAGCGGTTATCTGTTGGATGGGTATCCAAGAACGATCCCACAGGCAGATGCTCTGTCCGATATTCTTACAGATATTGATAAACCATTGCAGGTTGTCCTGAACCTCGATGTTCCGGACGAAGAACTGGTGATCCGTCTAAGCGGTAGATATGTGTGTAAGTGTGGGAACAGTTATCATTTAACGTTCAATCCGCCGGAAAATACTGGCATCTGCGACACATGTGGCAAAGAACTGTATCAGCGTGATGACGATAAGGAAGATGTGATCCGCCAAAGATTAATATCGTATCATAATAAGACTCATCCATTGATCAAATACTATGGGGACCGCGATCTTCTGGTTAACATTGCTGGTGCCGGGGATATCAATGAAGTCTTTGATTCAATAATCCACGTGCTGGATATGTACGATTTAACGTAAGAATAATCAGGGATGGTCATTGTGGAAGAAAAAGTTAAGAAAACAGTTGAAAAGTTTCTAATCGCAGTGGGAATATCCCTCATGATCGGTATCGTTGCGTTTGGTGAGGAAGGTAGGGATGCCATTGGTTCCATAATGGGAGTTGTTATGGATCCGCTTAGTGCCATGGTTGGTGAAAGCAATTTCCATATCATGCTTTTCATAATGGCAGCGATCACTGCTCTGTATGCATCCCTCATACAGAAATATACCATTGATTGGGAGCTTATGCGAAATACTCAGGCGCGCATGAAGGTCTTCCAGAAGGAATTTCGTGAGGCACAACTCTCACAGAACACCTATATGGTCAAAAAAATGGAAGAAGAAAGGGCAGACATGATGTCAGACCAGTTGGAAATGTCCAAGCAGCAGTTCAAGCCTATGGCATACATCAGTATCATTTCCCTTCCTCTGTTCATGTGGGCATACCATTACATCAGTTCTCATGATGCACCATCTCTCACATTCCCATTCTGGGGTGATGTCATGCTGACGGACATGATGATAGGGCCATTACAGTACTGGATATTCTGGTATTTCATCACGTCACTGGCAATCAGCCAGGTAGTACGCAAGGCACTGGATATCGGTGGCGTATAAATGCTTGTAACGATCAGTGGGCTTCCCGGTAGCGGGACGACCACTGTGTCAAAGCTTCTGGTAGAACACTATGGTATTGACATGATCTCTGCCGGTGATGTGTTTCGTGCACTTGCAAAGGAACGTGGGATGACACTGGCCGAGTTTGGAAAACTTGCGGAATCTGATCCATCCATCGATACAACTATAGATCAGCGACAACGTGAACTGGCATGTACTCTTGATAATGCGATCCTTGAGGGAAGGCTTGCCGGCCACATGGCACAGGATGCGCTTACGGTCTGGATCAAGGCCCCTCCGGAAGTAAGGGTAGGACGTATTGTTAAAAGAGAAGGTTCATCATTTGATGTGAGATTCCAGGAAACCATGGAGCGAGAAGAATCGGAAGCGCTACGTTATAAGGATATCCATGGTATCGATATAGATGATATTTCTATCTATGACATCATAATCGATTCAAGCAAATGGGATCAGTTCCAGATCGCCAGCATCCTGACAGTTTCTATCGATAATGCAGGTGGTTTTGCATGAGTGTTTTCAGTTTGATCAATAATGGTTCTATCTATCATGACTACGAATAATCCTCTGTCGTCCGAGACATCCGAGAAACACATTACGATCTCGGAAACAAAGACCGATTCTGTGTATGGCTGTTCTCCTTACAATCGTACGATCGAGGATCACATCAACATGGGTGTTGTAAATTTGGATAAACCCGCAGGTCCCACGAGTCATGAGGTGACGGCATGGGTCAGGGATATCCTTGGTCTTGCAAAGGCGGGTCATTCAGGTTCACTGGATCCGAAGGTCACAGGTGTCCAGCCCATCATGCTGGGAAAAGCCACAAAAGTGATATCTGCCCTTCGCCTGTCAGGTAAGGAGTATATCTGCCTGATGCGTCTGCATGACGAAGTACCCGAGCGTCAGGTCATCCGGACCTGCAAGGAATTCACAGGTCCTATTTACCAGCTTCCACCGATCAAATCTGCGGTAAAGCGTGCTTTGCGTGTGCGCACCATTTATTATCTGGATGTTCTTGAGATTGACGGCAGATCCGTACTCATGAGGGTTGGATGTGAAGCAGGAACTTATATTCGAAAGCTTTGTCATGACATTGGAGAAGTTCTGGGTTGTGGTGGTAACATGCAGCAGCTTCGCAGGACAGGAACTGGTCCTTTCAATGAGGATACGGTCGTGACACTCCACGATCTGAAGGATGCATATATGGTCTGGAAGGAGGACGGCAACGAGACTGAACTCAGGAAGATGATCCGGCCGATGGAAGAGGGACTATCACATCTTGCAAGGATCGTTATCCGTGATTCAGCTGTGGATGCTATCTGTCATGGTGCATCTCTTGCCGTACCTGGGATAGCGAGTCTGGATGTTGGGATCGTCAAAGGTGACCTCGTCTGTTTGTTCACTTCTAAAGGCGAAGCAGTAGCTACATGCAGGGCTTCAATGAACACGGGCGAGATACGTGAGACGACCAGCGGTATCGCAGCCATTACCGAAAGGGTAATAATGGATGCTGATGTTTATCCCAGAGGCTGGAAGGCAAGATCGTCTCTCGATGGTTAAGTACAACATATGCCGAGGTAGTCTAGTGGTAGGGCGCAAGCCTGGAAAGCTTGTGGGGCCTAGCCCCTCGGGAGTTCGAATCTCCCCCTCGGCGTTTCTTTTGATATTTTGATCATTCATCTGGTATTTTAAGGATTATCTTTCTGAAATTGATTGCTTTTTCAGGTCCTTCCGGATGTGATCTTTTTAAAGGCGTTTGGAGTATGTATATAACTGAATGGAAGTTCAGGATGAGTCGTTTTTGACTTAAAAGCTCTGATGTTTGTGTCCTTTATTGATGACAATTACAAGCATTCTATTAACTTTAGACAAAACTTGTCTGCAAGTAATCACGGAACATAATCGAATAATAAAAAACCGACTATTATTATGATAATTGCTGCTACAACAAAACCAATGTTCCAGATATATTCCCAAATCATTTTAATACATACCTCAGGACAACATAACGTACTCAAATGTTATAATGGTTATTGCGATGGAGTGAAAGTATTAAGTATTCTTTTCACTCTCCGTTTGTCTTTTCTTACAAGAACGTGATATTCAATAAAGGACAACACCCGCAACGACTATTTTTTTAGAAACCTATATAATAATTTTGTATTATTATTAATTTCCACTACCTAAAATCGGAGTTTCATTTTTCATTATATGGGTCATAGTATTGATCACGCCCAACGCTACCCCTTCTACCTCGATCCCGCCTTTTCCTTTGGCACCGTCGCCTACAACATACAGTCCCTCGAACGGCGTGACATTGCTGATATCCATGCCGGATGATGATCGGTTGACAGGCCAGTCATCGTGGTGGGACTGTATCAGCAGTACCTCATAGTTCTTCTCGGGGAATATCTCTTTGAGGTCCTGAAGGCCCAGTTCGATCTCATCTTCGATAGCATCGATGCGATCCCATGCTACACATTGGTGTGCCATGATCAAATGCTTGTCTGCAGGTGCAAGGTTTGGATCGACATTTGTGACTTCATTTAGCCCGTTCACACGGCGGGTGTAAGGCGTTAGGAGGACTCCGGAATGGCCGATCAATGGTTCATTGGCAGCAAGACATATCTTCAAACCGGCGGACGGTTTCAGATCCTTGAGCTCTTCGATGTATTGTTTGTATTCCTGGGATAGGGGAGAAGTCGTACATAGTTGTTCTGTCGCTATGTGCCCAACGTCGCTGATAACAAGATCTGCAGAATGTTCTACGCCGTTCACGATCACTCCTGATGCTTGCTCATTGTCAGTAATAATGCCGGTCACTTCTGTTCTGGTGTGAATTGTTCCCCCATTGGCCATGATCACTTCTGCCAGTGTGTCTGTAATGGATTTGCATCCTCCCATTGGAACACCTGTGCCGCCGTATCGATAGAGTTTCTCGAAGATATCGAAGGCTTCTTCCACAGGAACCTCTTTATTTTTCAAGCTCAGTGACCATCCACAGAATGCATCAGCGGTCCTATGGGCATGTTCTTCGTCGAGATGTTTAGTTATCCATTCTCCAAGTGTACCTTTTTTTGGAGGAGATCGTCGGGTGGTTATCATAAGCAAGGATAGTTTTAATCTGTTCCACAGCGAGAACCGTGATCCGAACTTATTAAAGGGTATGTCCTTGTAACCGTTCGAGTAATCATGATCGTCTTTTCTGGAAGGTATCCGGATCATAGCCATGGGACTGGACCTTACAATACTAACATCCGCACCCACATTGTTGAGCAGACCTGCCAGTGGTCCTGTGGGTCCATGAGGCAACATGTGGAGTGCGCCGGTGGATAGCTGGAATCCCTGGCAATCAATGTTTGTGAACCTGCCTCCTATGATCGGAAGGCATTCAAAGATCTCTACGTCATATCCTTCCTGGGATAGTCTGGCTGCACTCAACAGTCCTCCAAGACCGGCTCCAATGATCACCGCTTTCATGTGGATACCTCTATTGCTCTCATAGGGCAGTATGGCATACAGATGCCGCATTCTGTGCAGGCATCAGTGATCCGTGCTTTTCCTCTCACAATGATCGCATCATTTTTGCAAAAGGCAGTGCATTGCCCACATCCGACACACATCTCATTGACCTTCATCTCACGGTCCTCAATATCTCTTCATCCATAGATAACACGGGACAAAAGCGTTTTGTTATAGATATATCTTCCCATTCTCTTCCCCTCCACAGTATTAACGTATATTTTTATAGTATAATGTTAATTCTATGAAAATGGTGATTGAATGAGTGAAGAAATCATACAGGTAGTTTCTCGTAAGAACGGTGAGATCGTATCAAAAAAAATAAAAGCAGCACCATATGAGTTCACCATTGCGACCCGTGCAAAATGGGAAATGATAATCTCTGATGAGGATGTGGAGATCCGTGCAGGCGAATATAAGAAGATCGGTATAAGGGAATTCATTCTTCATCCGGATACGATTGCCATTCCATGTGCATTTACATATCATGCTGTTGCATCTGTTCTGAAGGTTGTAGCGAAAGAGGGAGCTACTCCTGTTGATCAGGAACGTACTGTGAAATATGCACACATTATTGGGCAGGAGTCCGGCATGATCAGAAGTGGTGATATTCTCGGTATTTTTAATGTATTCCCCATAATGTTCACACGAGAAGCAATGAATCCGGTAGAGATCAAATGAGATATTTGGGGTTGGATTGAATGGATACATGTCTTATCTGTGGTGAGGATCAGGATTTCAAGATATATGAAGAGCATAATATTTGTACCACATGTGCTGATATAATGGAAGATGTTATGGGAGAGTATTTTTTCTATGTGATTCGACAGTCATCTCGACCAAAAGCGCATAAGGGCTACTTCAATTATCTTAATAGTAGTTCACAGTATATCTCTGACTACAAGAAACTCACTGCCGATTCTGTGAAATATACAAAAGATACCTCTCAACGTGTTGCAGATGTGGTTGAAAGCAGTAAATCTCCATCCCATAAGCGCTATTTTGAGCGGATGCAGGCAGTACTAGACTGGCTTGGAAAGAATCCAGACTTTTTCCACTATTATTTCAAAGAGTATTATGTTTGTCCTGATTGTGGCGCATCGGTCTTTGATACGTATGCAAAACACGATGTCGGTGAGTGGATAGTTATTTCATGTTCCAAATGCGGGACAGCTATAAAGAAATATTTCTCACCAAAGCGTGTTTGATATTTTTATATCCTTATTTTTCATTTTTGAAAGATCACTCCAAGTCCATATTTTTTATTTTTGGATATTTTGACAAAATTGTATTCTATGATTTATGTCGGTTTGAAATTTTTTATGTGTTAATCTAGTTGCATTTGGAAATAGTTATATATAAAAAGCATATCTACGGTTGTATTCATCAGGTGATCAAGATGTCAGGAATTATTGATAGTAGTAGTATTATCAACAGTTACATTCCGGTTGCAGTGTTTCTTGTTGTGTCGCTTTTAATGCCTCCTGTGACGATGTTGCTCGTGAAGTTACTGAGTCCAAGGAGTAAAGCGGCTGGCAAGCACTCTACATATGAATGCGGTTCTGAACCATTAGGAGATGCCCGTATTCAGTTCAATGTGGAGTATTATCTATATGCGATCGCTTTTGTTCTGTTTGACATAGAGGTTTTGTTCCTATATCCGTGGGCAGTTGTCTACAAGGGTGCAGGGGTCGATACCATGGTAGCGGTTGTTGAAATGCTTATATTCATATTTGTTCTTCTGTTCGGATATGTATTTCTCTGGAAGAAGGGGGCCCTTAAATGGCTGAATTAAAAGAGAATGTGAATGAAAACATTTTTCTAGGCGAATCCGATACGGATGAGATTGAACATATCCCGGATGTGATCACAACAACATCCATGGCGATCAATGAGTTTTTGAAAAAGACCAAGATACAGGATGTTATTAATTGGGGTCGGAAGAATTCCCTGTGGTTCATGACCCAGCCAATGGGTTGTTGTGGTGTCGAGATGATCGCCACAGGTTGTGCTCATTATGACACGGACCGTTTTGGGATCATTCCCCGTAACTCCCCGCGGCATGCAGATGTCATGATAATCAGTGGTTATGTAACAATAAAATATCTTCCAGCTCTCAAAAAACTGTGGGAACAGATGCCATCTCCCAAATGGATCATCTGCATGGGGGATTGCTCGATAAGTGGCGGTCCTTTCTACGAGTCCTACAGTACGGTGCAGAACATTGATAAGATATTCCCGGTGGATGTGTATATTCCCGGTTGTCCGCCAAGACCTGAGGCACTTCTCCAGGGTTTCATCGAACTCCAGAAGAAGATCATGGCCAAAGAAGATCATGGTACAGATTATTGAGGTGAGTTCATGAATGCACAGGATATTATTGATTCACTGATGAAAAGTTTCACAGGGACCATCTCTAATGCAGAGGTGGTATCTGACATACGAGTATCTGCATATCTGGATAAAGAGCGTGAGGAAAGCGTGAAGACGGTATGTCAGTATCTTAAAGATGAACTTGGATTCGATCATCTTTCAAATGAAACAGCTGTAGACTACATACAAAAGGGAGAGATCGAGGTTATCTATCATATTGCTTCCTACGATCATCCGGTATTGTTGACCCTCAAGGTAAGGTTGCCAAGGGATGCGCCGGTTATCGAGTCTATCGTTCCTGTCTACTGGAATGCGAATTGGTATGAGAGAGAGATATACGAACTATTTGGTGTGAAGTACACCAACCATCCGGATCTCAGGCAGCTTATCCTTCCCGATGATATGCTGGGTGATTGGCCTCTCAGAAAGGATTATGAAGGATTTCCGAATCGGACTGCGAATAATTTGGTGTGAGTGATTAAAGATGGATGAAATGTTAAGTTCTTCAGAGATGATCGTCCACCTCGGACCCCAGCATCCTATGCAACCCGGGCCGTTCAGGTTGAACCTGCGGCTTAAGGGTGAAACGGTGATGGATGCTGATATAGAGTTGGGCTTTATCCATAAAGGCATTGAAAAGATATTGGAAAATAAGACATATCTTCAGGGTATACCGATCGTTGATAGAATATGTTACCTGACAGCAATGACCAACGAGGAAGCTTATGTAGGTGCGGTTGAAAAACTTGCGGATATCGAAGTTCCGGAAAGATCCCAGTATATACGTGTGATCATAGAAGAGCTCTCAAGGTTGCAGAGTCATCTGCTTGGAACGGGTGAGTTCGGTGCTTTCATTGGTTTTGTTTCTATGTTCATGTACACTATCAGGGAAAGGGAAGACGTCCTTTCGTTGATGGATATGGTGACCGGTGCTCGTATCACACATACCTTCTTACGATTTGGAGGTGTCCAGGACGATCTTCCCGATGGTTTCGAGGATAAGGTCCGGACTGTATTTATTGATCTGAAACAGAAGATCGATATGTATGAAACGTTGTTCAATTCCGATGAGATATATAGGACTCGCTGTGAAGGTGTTGGCGTATTGACTGCCGATGTCGCAAAGAACCTTGGTGTATCAGGTCCGCCATTGCGTGCAACAGGCGTTTCTTTCGATATCCGGAAGGATGAGCCCTATCTGGTATATAATGATCTTGATTTCAAGGTATGCACGCAAAAGGATGGTGACATCGTTGCTCGTATTGTTGTCAGACTGAACGAGATGCGTGAGAGTATGTATATCATCGAACAGGCACTGGATCAGATCCCGGATGGTCCCCTGTTCTTCGAAGATTCGTTGTATGGCAGACGTACCCCCGTGATGAGGGTTCCTGCTGGTGATGTGTTCCACAGGGTGGAGGACCCGCGAGGTGAGATGGGAATGTATATGGTGTCCGATGGATCGGACAAGCCGTATCGTGCAAAGGTCCGAGGCCCGGTCTATCCTACAATGCAGGCACTGCCACCACTTCTTATAGGAACTACTATGGCTGATGTGGCAGCGATCGCCGGAAGTATGGACGGTTGTACAAGTGAGGCAGATAGGTGATAATCATGGATGTTCCAGATATCTTATTCAATCCTTGGTTCCGGTCGATCTGTGGTCTTGGTCTAATAGGCGCAATATTCATGGGCGCCATGCTTACGGTATGGTTCGAGCGTAAACTATCAGGAGATATTCAGTCAAGGATCGGTCCTAAATATGTTGGTCCTTTCGGGATCTTCCAGCTTGTTGCAGATGCTATTAAGCTGTTGACAAAGGAAGACCTGATCCCTGCAAAAGCTGACAAGCTCCTGTTCGTGTCTGCACCGATCGCTCTGATGGGATCTGTGTTCCTGATGCTGGTGGCGATTCCTTTCGGAGCCATTGTGCTTAATGGTACAGAGTATCCAATAGCTATTACGGACATGGATATCAGTATATTGTATATCGAGGCAGTGTCTTCGATAGCGATCCTCGGTTCTTTCATGTATGCATACAGTTCCAATAACAAGTATTCGCTTCTTGGTGCTTTCAGGAACTTTGCACGAATGATCGGTTATGAGGTTCCCCTTGGTATCACTATAGTCAGTGTGGCTATTATGGTCGGTTCACTCAATCTTGTTGAGATCGCACAGGCACAGAATCCAATATGGTTCATTTTCCTGCAACCCATCGGATTCATTGTGTTCTTTGTGGCAATGATGGCCGATATGGGTCGTCTGCCGTTCGATCAGAACGAATCGGAAGAGGAACTTGTAGCTGGCTGGATCACTGAATACAGTGGTATGCGTTTCGGACTTGGTTTCTTTGCAGAATATATCCATCTGATACTTGGTTCGATGCTGGTTGTATTGTTGTTCCTCGGAGGTTGGAACTTACCTTTGTTCCTGACAGACATCACGGTACTTGGCGTTATACTCCCAACGGTGTATTTCCTATTGAAGGTGGTTCTTGTGATCCTTACGATCATAATGCTGCGATGGGCAGTTCCAAGGTTTGGTATCGACCAGGTTGTCGATATGAGCTGGAAAAAGTTGCTTCCACTTTCACTGCTGAACCTGGGAT
The DNA here is from genome assembly GCA_021106765.1 of Methanosarcinaceae archaeon. Lineage (GTDB taxonomy): Archaea > Halobacteriota > Methanosarcinia > Methanosarcinales > Methanosarcinaceae > JAIOTO01. The sequence continues at coordinate 13,942 of JAIOTO010000005.1, read as the reverse complement.
GGGCAATAGTACTGGGTCTTTACATGGGAGTGTGATAGGATGGTTTTGAAGAATATTGTACAGGCAATAAAACATATATATGATGGCCCTCCGGTAACCCGGAGATACCCTGAGGTACCCAGTGAATTACCTGATCGGTTCAGAGGGCTTCAGAAACTTGATAAAAGTGAGTGTATAGGGTGCGGAATATGTGCCAGCACCTGTCCCAACAATGCGATAAAGATCGTACGGGACAAGGTAAGTAAGGATAATGATAAAAGACGGTGGTTCCCGGCGATAGATATCAGCCACTGCATGTTCTGTGGACTTTGTATAGACCAGTGTCCGAAGGATGCTCTGTCAAGCACCAAGGTTTACACTACAGGTGTTATCAGATGGACACATGAGGAGTTGTTGTATACTCCGGACATGCTGGCCAGGGAAACCCCAATTGGAGAGGAGGAATAAAATGGTCGGATTGTTTGAAGCTATTGTCTTTGCCATTTTATCAGTGTTACTCATTGGTTTTTCCATTGCGACCATCACTGCAAAGGATATCGTTCGTGCGTCAATGGCACTGATGCTTTCATTACTTACAGTGGCGGGGATATATGTTACATTGAATGCGCAATTCCTTGGAGTGATCCAGATACTTGTTTACATTGGAGCGATCGGAGTTCTGATCCTTTTCGCTGTGATGTTGACTAAAAAGAGTATGGAGAGTGACCAGGATGTCAGGTGAAAGGCCTTCCCTCGAAGAGGCGTTTATACATCAGTTCAATATCAAGAGGACGATATTAAGGTTGCTTGATGTTAGACCTCCAACTGTACGTATCATCCTGCAGACCATGTTAAGGATGGGTATAGTAATGCTGTTCCTGGCAATTGTTCTGGTGTCACTGTATGGTACCTCGTGGAATATTGTGGACCAGCTTCCTCAGAACATAGCAGATCAGAGTAACATAAAGGGAATAGGAGTACTGATCTTCACTGATCTGGTCGTACCCTTTGAGATCCTGTCGGTAGTGTTACTTTCATCACTTATAGGTGCAATATATATGGCAAAAGGAGAGGATGACGAATGATACCGCTGAACTGTTACCTAGGTCTTTCAGCGATCATATTTGCCATAGGTCTCTATGGATTAATATCGCAAAGCAACGGTATCCGGATATTGATGCGCGTGGAGCTGATGCTCAATTCGGCGAATATCAATTTTGTGGCTTTCTCAAGCTACAACGATGATCTGACGGGTCAGGTATTCGTATTGTTCTCCATCGCACTTGCCGCAGCAGAAGCGGTTATCGGATTTGCAATACTGATATCTATCTATAGGATGCATGATTCGATCGATCTTAGTAAGCTTAATCTGTTGAGGTGGTAAAAATGGCTATAGAAGATCTTGCATTTTTGATCCCAATATTGCCAGCACTTGCGTTTGTGTTGACCTTCTTCCTCGGGAAGAAGCTTCCATCCGGCGGTGCAATGATCCCGATAGCAGCGATAACAGGTTCATTCTTGATATCGATAGTTATCACCATAAATATGCTGGCAAATCCTGAACATGTCATAAGTCAGTCATATCATTGGTTTTCGATTCTCAATCTCGGAATACTGATCGACCCGCTTGCGGCGGTAATGCTTTCAATGGTCTCATTCGTGAGCCTGTTGATCCACATCTTCGCACTCGGATACATGTCACACGATAAGGCACAGTCCAGGTATTTCGCAGAAACGGCACTCTTCACAGCAGCTATGCTGGGAGTAGTTCTTTCCGACAATATTCTCCAGTTCTTTATATGCTGGGAACTTGTTGGTCTTAGCTCATACCTGCTTATCGGTTTCTGGTTTGAGAAACCATCGGCTGCATCCGCAGCCAAGAAGGCGTTCCTGACCACCAGGATCGGAGATGTCATGTTCCTGGCAGGTATTATATTGCTGTTCACTGATATCTTCAAACTGGTCAATGGTACCATCCCTGATGGGGTCTACCTGCTCAGGTTCGACGAGATATTCAGTTTCATACCTGAACTGTCCGCAATGACTGCGACAATACTGGGTTATGAGATCAGTCATCTGACAATTATAACACTGCTGTTCTTCGGTGGTGCTGTAGGTAAATCGGGTCAGTTCCCCCTACATGTGTGGCTTCCTGATGCAATGGAAGGCCCGACAACTGTCTCCGCTCTGATCCATGCAGCAACAATGGTTACAGCGGGTGTGTATCTGGTTGCACGAACGTTCCCAATGTTCCTCGCAGCTCCACAATCACTCATAATCGTGGCATATGTCGGTGCATTTACAGCACTGTTCGCAGCTACTATGGGTCTTGTGATGAACGATCTGAAAAGAGTCCTTGCATTTTCCACTATCAGTCAGCTCGGTTATATGACACTTGGTCTCGGTATGGGAGCAGTCATCGGTGCAGAGGCAGTTGGTATCTCAATATTCCATCTGATCAACCATGCTTTCTTCAAGGCTCTGTTGTTCCTATGTGCCGGCAGTGTGATCCATGCGGTCGGTACTCATGACATGAGACAGCTCGGTGGTGTGGCCAAGGTAATGCCTATCACTGCAGCGACAATGTTCGCTGCGGCTCTGGCCCTGGCGGGTCTGGGTATCCCGGGCACGCGAATAGGTGCCAGCGGATTCTTGAGCAAAGATCCGATAATAGAGGCAGCATACCTCTTTGGAGAACATGGCGGTAGCTGGTTCCCATACGTATTCGCTATCGTGGCCGCATTGCTGACATCCCTGTACATTTTCAGGTTACTGTTCATGACCTTTACAGGCGAGCCAAGATCTGATTATGGTGGACACGAGTCCCCAGCGTCCATGACAGTGCCCCTGGGCATACTCGGCGTGTTCGCACTGATCTTTGGAGCATTGACAACAAAAGTGTTCAATGGATTCCTTTCCACTACCTTCCTGAACGATTTCGTACACATGGACTTCCATGAACTTGCAGGACTGGGCGGCTATGAGCTTGCTCATACAGCAGGTCATCATGAACCGTTGTTGATCCTATGGATGCCTATCATCGTTGCTCTAATCGGGCTATTGATCGCATTTGTAGTGTACTATCTCAAGTTGATCGACATGAGCGATATTGTATCAAGGAACAATCCGGTGTACAAACTTCTGTACAACAGGTATTACCAGCATCAGATATTTACCGAGCTCTTCTCGATAAAGTTCATCTATGAGGGTATTGCTCTGGCGGGATTCTACCTGGAAAAATCTCTGGACTGGATCGTCAGTGGTATCAGTGGTTTCATAATAGAAGCTGGTGAGGTCCTGAAAAAGGCCCAGACAGGAGTTATACAACAATATGCAACAGCGATCATAACAGGAGTTGGTCTTCTGTTAATACTGGTTGAACTTGTCACGGAGGTATTCTAAATGTTACCTATATTATCTCTGATCGTGCTGATACCATTATTGTTCTCAGCCATCACATTCTTGACAAGTACTAGGGAACAGGCCAGGATGTCTGCTCTTGCAGGCACCCTCATAACACTGATCCTGACACTCTACATGTACTTCACATTCGACAGCACTACGGCAGCCTTACAATTTGAAGAGCTGGCCAGCTGGATACCCTCGCTTGGTATCAGCTATCATGTGGGTGTGGATGGTATTTCCATGCCAATGATCCTGCTCAATGCCATAGTAATTCCACTGTTGGTGGTCTTCACATGGGATGATGTCAGAGCAGCTCCAAATAGGTTCTACGGGCTAATACTTGCCATGCAGGGTGCTGTGATCGGAGTATTTGTATCCCTTGATTTCTTCATGTTCTACATATTCTGGGAACTTACCCTTGTACCACTATTCTTCATGGTGAGTATATGGGGCGGACCAAATAAAGATCATGCTGCTATCAAGTTCTTTATCTACACCCACGTTGCGTCCCTGGTGATGCTGCTGGGTATCTTTGGACTGTACTTTGCCGCATGGGCCCAGACCGGAACTCCGAATATGGGTATCAATTACCTGATAGAACAGTTCTCGTTCATCGGGTCTGGAATGGCCAAGGATGCAATATTCCTGGCATTGTTGTTCGGTTTCATTGTTAAGATCCCGATGTTCCCATTCCATTCCTGGTTGCCTGATGCATATGCAGAGGCGCCTGTTGCTGGCAGTGTGCTTTTCATACTGCTCAAGATCGGTGGTTATGGTCTTTTCAGGGTCATGCTCCCAATGCTTCCATCCACTGGAACACCAAGCCTTATGATCACGATCATGGGTGTTCTTGGGGCTGTAAGTATCCTGTACGGTGCATTCCTCGCACTCGCACAGAAAGACCTGAAGAGGATGATAGCATATTCCAGTATAAGCCACATGGGATATGTGACCCTTGGATGTGCGGGACTTGTCTCGCTATCAGTGTCTGGAGCTATGTTCCAGCAGTTCTCCCACGGATTGATCATGAGCATTATGTTCATGTCAGTTGGAGTGATCCAGGCCAATGCAGGTACAAGGATCATCAATGAGCTGGGAGGTCTTGCGAAGAAGATGCCAAAGCTCACGGTCATAATGATGGTTGCTTTCATGGCATCACTTGGTCTGCCAGGATTGACCGGTTTCATTGCCGAGTTCCTGGTCCTGACATTCAGTTTTGCGAATGTCCCGGGCTATGTGATCATCGCTCTGTTAGCCATAGTGGTCACAGCGGCATACCATCTCTGGGCAATGCAAAGAGCAATGTTTGGTGTCTATAATGAGAAGCTTGGTGAAGTAGTGGACCTGTCCACCAATCAGGTTTTCCCAATGACAGTGATCGCTCTACTCGTACTGTACTTTGGATTGGATCCCAGTCCGGTGCTGGATATGATGATAACGAACTCTGAACAAATAATCAGCCTTATGGCTGTACTGGGGGTGTGAACGATGACAGATTTGATGTTGCTCGCACCCGAGATTACTATTGTAGTGACAGGTTTGGTTGTGCTGTTAGCAGGATTGTTCATGAGCACGCCATCCAAAAAGATCCTTGCATATTTCTCAACACTTGGTTGTATCATTGCACTGGTTCTGACAATAAACAGTCTGGGCACCAGTGCGACGTTGTTCTCAGGAACCCTGGGTATTAATGCACTTTCGCAGTTCTTCAAGCTTGTGTTCCTGACAGTGACCCTGCTCGTATCCATTGCATCTATCAAGTATACGGAAGGCAACAGCCACACTGAGGAGTTCTATACTCTTGTGCTGTTCGCTACCTTTGGTATGATGATGGTGGCATCGGCAGAGGACCTTATGGTGCTATTCGTGGCATTCGAGCTTGCCAGTCTTGCGACATATGCCCTTGCAGGTTTTGAGAAACAGAATCCACGTTCTCTCGAGGCTGCAATGAAATATTTCATTGCTGGAGCCCTCTCCGGAGCCCTGCTATTACTGGGTATATCGTTCGTTTACGGTGCATCCGGCACTACAAACATATCCGCTGTGGCACAGAATGCCGATCTGCTGATGTCAAGCCCAATGGGATTACTATCGGTCGTACTGCTTATAGCAGGTTTTGGTTTCAAGATCGCTCTTGTTCCATTCCACATGTGGGCACCGGATACCTATCAGGGGTCCCCTTCCGTAGTATCTGCACTATTGGCAGCAGGTTCAAAGAAGATGGGTTTTGTGGCAGCCTTTAAGGTGTTCATCGTAGCCCTGATCGGATTACAGGCAGATTGGACTATCGCCTTTGCCATACTGGCCGTGATCACAATGACCTACGGCAATGTTGTGGCTCTTTCCCAGACAAGTGTCAAGAGAATGCTTGCATATTCATCTCTTGCACAGGCAGGGTACATCTCCATGGCATTTGTGGTACTCACACCAATGGCACTCACAGGAGGTATATTGTACGCTCTTTCCCACGGTTTCATGAAGGCTGGAGCTTTCATTGCGACCGCTGCGGTGGTGTACATGGTGTTCAAGGATGACAAGAAGTCCGAGATACCTGACCACATAGATAATTTCAAAGGGCTTGGTAAGAGGATGCCCATCACTGCATTGAGTCTGACGATCTTTGTATTCGCACTGGCCGGTATACCACCAACGGCAGGATTTGTGAGCAAGTTCATCCTCTTCTCATCGACCATTGAATCAGGTTTTGTCTGGCTTGCGGTGATCGCGATCATCAACAGTGCGATATCCCTGTACTACTATGCCAGGGTCGTGAAGTACATGTACTTCATACCGGCAGAAGGAGAAAGAGTATCGGAACCAGCTCCGTACGTCGTTGCACTGCTCATTGCAGTGTTCGGTGTGCTTGCAATTGGTTTCTGGCCTGAACCATTTGTTCAAATGGCAATGAATGCTGCAGATGTACTGATCTAAGGAGGTATGAGATATGGCAGATTGTGATCTATGTGGAGTAGCGATTCCGACAGTATGTCCGATCCGTGTGTTCGATCCAAGGTTCGAACACTCTTATCCGGAAGGCGTTTGGAAAGGTCTGTGCGAGAACTGTCTTGACTCGTCCAAGAAAGTGTATGATGAGGTATCTGAATCCAAAGCCACAGGAGTGACTGGAAAATGTGACCTGTGTGGCACATCAACCCAGCTGCATGAGGTTGAGATCAGCATACCCTCCTTCAGGAAAGGCTCAGAGGATGAGATTGTGAACCTTTGCAAAAAGTGCCTTGAAGCATGTGATGAAGGCTATGCAAGAAAGGACGAAGTGTTCGAACATCATTAAATGGTCAGGTTTGACCTGACCCCTTTTCTATTTTTTTGCAATTTACGATCCGATCCAGTTCTGCTCAATTCGATTATATATACTAACCTACTTCACAGTGTCAGGCTAAGTAGCACTACCAGGATCACGAATCTAACGGCAATGCTGATACCGGTTGACAGGGTCACGATCTTGACCCCGAGTCGGAGGCCGAATATGGATACATATCTGGGCAGTATCGCACGCACGCTGAGTATCGGTAGCATGAACATGCTCCCAATCATCAATACTATCATGGCCTGTATGTGCGAGATACTCCCATCTCCGATCATTGGTCCCAGCAATGAGACCCCCAGGATAGGACTTGCTATATATGTGGTCAAAGGAATGATACTTTGTGGCGGTATTCCAAAAAGGTCTGCCAATGGGAGGACGTTGAATATTTCGAATGTCCCTCTTTCCTGCAGTGCAAATACAAGGGTAGTCATGGAAATATAGATTACAGCGATCTTCAGGAATAGTTTTCTGTTCTTACGGAAGGCCTTCACAAATGCCTCCCTGATCCCGGGTCGCTTATCATTACCATTGTCAGCGATACTGCATGTTCGCTTTGTGAACCACAATCGACTCAGGACGACTACGACCAGCATCTTCACCATGGCTGTTATTATGAACACCATTACATAGAACCCCCCAACGATCGGTCCAAGAGCAGGCAGGATGATGGGTATCTGATAGGTCACTATCTCCCGAATGTATGCAGGGGTACTGTTGAGAAGTGCACAGAGCATCATTTCTCGTTCGTCCAGGCAGTTGTCCTCCCTGGCCTTGACAACCATACTATTAGCAGCAACAGTAGAACCAATGGCCACCAGAAACGCAGAGCCACAGGTATCCGGGAGATTGATATATTTGAATAGTGGGCGGCTGAGTCCGGAAAAATGTTTCATCAGTCCCATCTCAATGAGCAATCCGGTCGCAAAGAGTCCAACAAAGACCATAACAAGGATGGGTGACGCAAAGTCAAAGACCCTTATCATCAGATCGATCATGATATTAGGTGAGAGCAACTTGTAAATGAACCTATTCATTCGCCTCTCTTAGCATACCAAAACCAAAAGCTTGATATGAAGAGTCCCCTATCTTTCATTGTGAGTTAGAATGAAATATGATCTAATGGATATCCTCGCTTGTCCGATATGCAAAGGTGACCTTGTCCTGAACGTTACGGTAGAGGATGAACAGGAGATTGTATCAGGGACCCTTCATTGCTCTGGATGTAATGAGTATTTCCCTATAGAGAACGGTATCCCGAATATGCTTCCTCCTGACATGAGAGATTAATACTGCGAGAGGATTACTTGCAACAGGTTCATATCAATAGATTAGGTGTAAATTCCATAGAATTTGATTCAGACATCCTTGAGATAGTTCTATCTCCCGGCGGAGAACGCAGTTTTGAGATAGTTCTGATCAACTATGGCTCACCGACACATGTTCATCTCTCAGCAAGTGATGAGATCCATGAAAACATAACATTTCTGGATGATAATCCATATGTGGCACATGAGGAATATCTACCAGTAATAGCCCGGATACCCTTTGATGGCAGGCTGTTCAACAAAGGTGAGATCAACGTCACAGTGGGATATGGTTCAAGGACAGAAAGTTTTCCCGTAACCATTGGTGATCCTAGTCCGGCAAGAGCACCTGTACGGATGAATATGGTTGAAGATCGAACGGTATCGGTTGATCAACCTCCTAAAATATATACCGAAAGTAGAGGCCACAACTGGAGTATGCAGATATCGGATATTACATCTCACATGGTGAAAGGTATCCACGAGATACGGGATTCCAGAATCATCGTAGGCGTTTCAGCGATCATGGTCCTTTTTTTGATAATCTATGGCATCCTGTATACAGCAATGAATCCTCTGGCTTTTGTTTCTATTGATCTGTCTGTGGGTTTTTATTCGGCAGTGTCTATGTCGATCCTGTTTATGTTAATTATGGTCTATCTACTGACCAAACTTCCAATATTCAAATAAAGAAAGAGGTTGTTGTATCATATGAAATACATCATAGTGACCGGCGGTGTAATGAGTGGACTTGGAAAGGGTATCACTACTGCATCCGTTGGAAGAAACCTGAAGAATAATGGCTATAAGATCACAGCTATTAAGATCGATCCTTATATCAATATTGATGCAGGAACCATGAGTCCTTACCAGCATGGCGAGGTCTATGTGTTGAAAGATGGCGGAGAGGTCGATCTTGATCTCGGGAACTATGAACGTTTCTTAGATACCGAACTTACCAGGGAGCATAACCTGACCACAGGTAAGATATATCAATCAGTTATTTCCAAAGAGCGCAGGGGAGACTATCTCGGAAAGACGGTCCAGATAATTCCCCATATCACCAATGAGATCAAGGACCGCATACGACGGATCGCAGCAAAAAGTGGCGCAGATGTCTGTATGATAGAAGTAGGTGGGACGGTTGGTGACATCGAAAGCATGCCTTTCCTGGAGGCTGTCCGACAGATGCATCGGGAAGAGGAGGATAATGTTACTTTCATCCATGTGACGCTTGTTCCTCTGGATGCTCAGGGAGACCAGAAGACCAAACCTACCCAGCATTCTGTTAAGGAACTTCGACAACTGGGTTTATACCCGGATGTGATCGTAGCACGATGTAAGGAACCCCTGCTGGAAGGAACACGTTCCAAGATCTCTCTTTTTTGTGATGTTCCTACGGAAGCCGTTGTCAGTGCACATGATGCAAATGATATCTATGAGGTGCCTTTGACACTGGAAAAACAAGGTCTGACCACCTATCTGATGAATAAATTGGGATTTTCACCTAAAGCTAGGGACACTGCCTGGAGTGACATGATCAAACGTATGAACAATACGAAGGGTGAGGTGAAATTGGTCATTGTTGGAAAATACACTCATCTTGAAGATTCATATCTGAGCATCAGCGAATCGCTCAAGCATGCTGCAATAGAATGTGGTTGTAATTTCACTACAACATGGGTCAATTCCGAGACGTTCGATAATGATCCTTCATTAGTAAATACTCTTTCCGGGTATGATGGTATCCTTGTTCCGGGTGGATTTGGAGAACGGGGAGTTGAGGGTAAGATACTGGCCATACAATATGCCCGAGAACATGATATTCCATATCTGGGACTGTGCCTGGGAATGCAACTTTCTGTGATAGAGTTTGCACGTAATGTTGTGGGGCTTGAGGGTGCCAATAGTACGGAATTCGATGAGAATACGGCATATCCTGTCATAGATATCCTGCCGGAGCAGGAGAATGTGGTTGATATGGGTGCTACTATGAGACTTGGGGATTACGAGGCAATCTTGAGTATTGGATCCCTTGCAGAACGGATCTACGGCACGACTACCATTGTCGAAAGACACAGACACCGATATGAAGTCAATCCCAATTTTATTGATCGAATAGAATCCGAAGGTATGATCTTCTCAGGAAAGAATCACAATCGTATGGAGATCGCTGAGATCCCGGAGAACAGCTTTTTCTTTGCATCACAGTTCCATCCTGAATTCAGATCAAGACCGGGGAATCCATCCCCGCCATTCAGGTCCTTCATGGAAGCTATGCTTCAGAGGAACAAGCATAGATGATCAAGACAAGAGGCCAATCTGGAATACACTTATACGAAGGTGAATATCTGTGATGAACAATGACCATGAACATCCAACCCTCTGGATCAAGGAGAACAAAAGCGTTTCCCTTTCTGGAAAGAGGATCGTACTTGCGGTCACTGGCAGTATTGCAGCAGTACGTGTCGTGGAACTTGCACGTGAATTGATACGTAATGGTGCTGATGTTCATGCTGTGATGACGGATGCTGCAAAACATATTCTGCATCCGGATGCTCTACACTATGCTACGGGGCACGATGTGATCTCCAATATCACTGGCGATGTGGAACATGTGGCGTTCTGCGGATCGTTGGGTTGTGCTGATCTGTTACTGATCGCACCGGCCACAGCCAATACTATCGGAAAAATAGCGAATGGCATAGATGATACTTCGGTGACCACATTCGCCACGACTGCACTGGGATCGAATATACCGGTCATAGTCGTACCGTCTATGCATGGATCCATGTACGATCATCCCGCAGTTGCATCCAATATAGACCGTTTGAAGGAATGGGGCATTGTTCTCATAGGTCCGGAGATGGAGGAAGGTGTTGCCAAGATCACGTCCAATGATCAGATAGTGCTTGAGGTCGAGCGTATCCTCACAACTGCAGATCTCGTTGGGATAAAATTACTCATAACCAGCGGTGCGACCGCTGAACCTATTGACCCCATTCGCATAATAACCAATCGTTCATCAGGAAAAACAGGCAGGCATATTGCACTCGAGGCCTACAGACGAGGTGCGGATGTCACTATCATTCATCAGGGTAACCTTGGTATAGATGGTATTCACGAAATATTCGTGGAAACCGCGGAGGAGATGATCGATGCGACACTCGATGAATTGGAGAACGGTTATGATATTGTAATAAGTGCCGCAGCTATATCCGATTATACTATTGATACTTCGTCATCCAAGATCAAGTCGGGTCTGGACATAGTACTGGAACTGCGTCCCAACAGAAAATTGATACATCTGGTACGCGAGGCTTATCCTGATATGACTCTGGTCGGATTCAAGGCAGAAGCCGGTACGAACCACGATGAACTGATTAAGCGTGCCGGGGATACTCTTGAGAAGTCCCGCCTTGATCTGATTGTGGCAAATGAGGTCAGTAAAGGGGGGATCGGCACGGATGATAATGATGTGTATCTGATCGCTTCCGGAGAACTTCCACCACAACGTGTAACTGGAGACAAACGATTGATCGCATGCAAGCTCCTTGATAGGGTCGGTGAGATCCTTGATCATAAGAGGACTAATTGAATGCTAACAGACGGTCCTGCAGTCGCAAAGGCATTTGCTCCTGGACATATCACCGGTTTCTTTGCGGTTCACGATGATGTTGATCCTCGTAAAAAAGGTTCCACCGGGTGCGGGATCGTTCTGGACCATGGTGTTCATACGTCTGTATGCTGTGATGGTTCCATACGTGCCACAAAGATCTCTTTGAATGGGGTCATGGCCAGATCAGAGACCACGCGTTCGGTCATAGGGATGCTGACGGATACACCAGTAACGGTGGAATGTACGTCGAACATCCCCATTGGATGTGGATTTGGGGCATCTGCTGCCGGTGCCCTGAGCACGGCATATGCATTGGACCACGTTTTGGATCTTGGCCTTACTTCTGATCAATTAATAGAGGCTGCACATGTTGCTGAGGTGATCAATGTCAGTGGCCTTGGGGACGTTGAGGCTCAGGCATATGGTGGGGTTGTGATACGCACACGTGCAGGCTCTCCCAATTTTGGTTCAGTGGACAGGATCCCGACCAGTCCATTTGATGTCCACTGCGTTGTTCTGGGGGAGTTATCCACATGTTCGATACTCGAGAATCCGGCTTCGGTGAAGAGAATAAATTCATTCGGGAAGGATGCTCTGAAAAAGTTGTTGGAACGACCCACGGTCGAAAGGTTCATGGAACTCTCACGCGATTTCGCTTTTGGGACCGAGCTGGTGAGCAACCGCGTGATCGATGCTATCGAGGCTGTGGAGGCCGCAGGGGGGTGTGCTTCACAGGCGATGCTCGGGAATACCGTATTTGCAATAACAGAGGATGCCTGCAGGACAGAGGTATTGTCTTGTCTGGAGGAATTCGGTGATGTACTGTCATATAAGGTGGCATGATCGAAAAAATGATATTTTGAAAGCTATTGCATAAAATGAGCTCACGTTTAGATCAAAGTTAATCGTCGAAGATGCTGTCCAGAGCGAAATATTAAAGTATGGGTATGTGTATTGTGTAGCTCGCGCGATGTTAATCATCACGTGTTACTTGAATGGGCCCGTAGCTTAGCTTGGTGGAGCGCACGGCTGATAACCGTGAGGTCCTGCGTTCGAATCGCAGCGGGCCCACCATCATCTATTCTCAGCATTATGCTATCTTTGTTATATTTCAGTATATTCCATCATATGGTCTCCATAAGTCTTATCAACAATGAAAGATATATTCAAAATTATAATATACATAATATTGTTGGTGATTGTATGTATAGTGACAATATGTTAATGATGGATACTGCAGAGGAAGAGATGGTGGACCTTCTAAGGAAGTTAGAGGTTTCAAAACCAGTTGCAAAAGCCCTTGTATGTTTGCATCATGCTAATGAGATCACATCTCGTGAGATTGAGATGAAATCGCGGTTACGCCAGCCGGAAGTGAGTATAGCCATGAGGTACCTGGGTCCCGAAAAGGGTATGGGTTGGGTTGGGATCAGACAGGTCAAAATAGAGGATGGCAAGGGGCGGCCAACAAAGGTGTATCGACTGACGGTTCCTATTGAGGATATTATCGATCAGCTTGAGCAGAAGATCCTTTCTAAGAACGAAATGGTTCTGAGTGATATAGAACGGCTCAAGAGCCTCTCTTGATCTTGTTTTTTAGTGAAATTGTCTCTCATAATGATCTTATCGTTAAACTTCTTGTCGCAACAGATCCACGAGACACGACTAAGAAATGAGTTCCCCACACACGTGGGGACAAATCGGTGGAATGACTATGATTAAGGGGACGTGGTATTATGACCGATGATGCATACACGATTGACTGTGAGCAGTTCATACGGTCATCGATGTATAACCTCAGATGTTATGAGTGCAAGCATTACCACCACGACACCGAAGGGTGGGAAGATGCAAATTCATGCGACATGTTCCCCGATGGCATCTCCATCAAAATCCTTTTTGCTGAACAGTTCCATAAGATATATGTACGGTTATAAATCAGTCGAGTAACCGGTGGTCGTTGCCGACCCCCAGCTACTTGATTTATCATTTTTTATCTCTTCACAGCACAATTTAATAACGCTATATTGAATTTCTGAATCGAAGAGCTTTTGTGTATTGTGAATAATAATAGAAATGTGGAGTATTCAATTCTGGAATATTAGTGTGAATCAAAATTGTCATATTCATGTGAAACAATTCGGGAGTTAAACAGCCATGAACCATATAAGGGGACTATTGCTAGTTATCACAATTATGTTGTGGATGGGATGTGCATCCGCCACAACCATCACAGATCCAACGGGAGACTTCTATTTTCCAGATATAAAAGAACTCGGCGTAGATATAGAAAATGGGGATCTTGAG
>JAIOTO010000088.1 GCA_021106765.1 Methanosarcinaceae archaeon | reverse complement strand
TACCGCTCACTTCATATCACTCCCTGCTTCTTCAATGTCCTTAATTGGTACAAATTGAAATTGAATGCCGTCATAGTCATTTTCACAGCAGCTCTTTTCACGTTTGTCACCATAATATGACCTGCTCCGAACACGTTTTTAATAACTGCATATCCTCTTTCACATTTCGACCTTTTTCGACTAATTCTTCCATTTCTGAGCACATCCCTGATCCCAATTGGATGTCCTCTCCCCCCCTCTTCTCATTGTTGCATCAAATCCTTTTGCTTTTGCTCCAAAATACCCTCGATCACGGTACACAATTTCTCCTTCACTCGATAGATCAACTTGACTGTCGTGCAATGATGCCGTTGTTGTTTCAATATTTCGAATCAATTGGTATTCAGTGTCCATTATAGTATGCAGTTTGTATCCAAAATGATATGTACTTCCCCTTTTAGTCCATATTCCATCTTTATTCCTTCTGGTTTTAGCGTCTTTTCCACAAGGTGTGTCTGCCTTAGTATGGCCTAGATCTGAATGTATGAATGAATGTGACATCCTGTATCATTCCTTTCTTTATTTTTAGACTGAGAGATTCCAACTGTCGTTGTAACTCATTCCAGATTTCATTGTCCTTGCTCGTTTTTGCAAGTCTTTTTCTAAAATACCATACAGCAGAATAATCTGGAATTTTTGTTGGAAATCCCAGGAATTTCCTGAAGGAAATTCGATATACATTGTCTTTCAAGTTCAGGATCTGATAAACCATGCCACTGCTGCAGAACAAGCATTTTTAGCATCACGATCTCATCGTTGTTTGGTCGGCCATCTGCTTCTATTTTATTGTTGTACATCCACGATATTACTGGCCGAGATGGTTCCAATCAATGAGTGAATCAAATTCAGAGAATTCGTCACCAAGATCTTCGAGATTAAGGAGTTTATAATTAAGTATACGCTATTATAAATATAAATGTACTGTTAATTAAATGTGTTTTTCAAAATTCCCTATGATTTTATACTTCCTTTTCTGTGCTTGAGGTCAGCACATAATGGTGCTTGAGCATGATCCTTATCGTTGATCAGGATTCTCCCCTTAGATCGTTGATCTTACGTGATGGCGAGACGTGGGGTTCCGAGAATAATGTGAGATGCCTACAAATAATTTTATAACTGATATTGATATAGTAACCACAGATAATGTCAATAAGAGAACAAAATGTGTTTGCAATAAAGAAGATCCCAACTGACCTTGTGGTCGTTGTGTTGCTGGTATTACTTACATGCGTGTTCGTGCTGGTGCCGGTACTGAGCGATACGCCGATACGTACCGTACTCGGTCTGCCTATGGTGCTGTTCCTGCCGGGATATGCGTTGATCGCAGCGCTCTTCCCGAACAGGGATGATCTGGATGGTATCGAGCGGGTGGCTCTGAGCTTTGGGCTTAGCATTGCCGTGGTGCCACTGATCGGTCTGGGATTGAATTACACACAGTGGGGCATTCGTCTCGTGCCGATACTGGTGTCCCTGTCGGTGTTCACCCTGGGGATGTGTGCGGTGGCAGTGATCAGGCGTGCCGAACTCGGGGAAAATGCATTTAGCGTATCCTTCGGGGCTGCGTTCGATTCGGCGAAGGAGGAACTTGTTACAGCCCCGAAGGGGCGGCTGGACCGAGCGCTTACCATACTGCTGGTCCTCTCCATACTGGCCTCTGTGGTCACGCTGGTCTATGTGGTCGTCACCCCCAAGGAAGGAGAGAAGTTCACAGAGTTCTACATCCTGGGCCCCGGGGGCATGGCGGATGACTATCCGACCACATACCTGAATGGCGACAGCGGAACTGTGATCGTGGGGGTGGTCAACCACGAGTATGCACCTATCAACTATACTCTGGATATACGGCTCAACAATAATTCGTTGCATATCGATGATGGGATGCGTAACCTGCGGCTGGCGCACAATGAGACCTGGGAGCATAATGTCATATTCACGCCCACATCCGTGGGAGATGATATGAAACTCCAGTTCCTGCTTTTCAGAGAAGAGAACCAGACCCATCCTTACCGTGACCTGCATCTCTGGATCAACGTGTCGGAGGGTGCCGGTGGCAGTTGAGACCGAAGATAGTGAGAGGTCGGGCATGTCCCCAGAACTGCGCGAGAAGCTGATCCTTGCATTACCCATCCTGGCGATAGTAATCGCAGAGTGGCGTTTCTTCGTGGGAGATATCTACATTGCCACCTGGGTACACGTGATCACCCTGGTGAGCATCGCACTTTCCACCATATGGCTCAGTGGTGGTGATGAAAAGGGAAGCGGCGGTCATACGCAGGTACTGATGGCCCTCCAGGCTCTCCTGCTCCTGCCGTTGCTGCGACTGGTGAATATTTCCATGCCCATCTTCTTCGAGCTCACAATGTACCAGTTCATTTTCATATACACCCCAATGATCATACCGATCGTCCTGATCGCCAGGAGCCAGCACTTCACTTCTGCCCAGCTGGGGCTGACCTCTGACAGGATATGGACATACCTGCTGATCTCACTGGTAGTAGGCCTCTTGGTCGCCGGCGGAGAATATCTGACGATCCATCCGGGTTACCTGATACCCGAGCTCACAGGGATCAACCTGCTCAAGCTCTCCCTGGTCATGTTCCTCTTCGTAGGATTGGTGGAAGAGCTGATCTTCCGCTCAGTGCTCCAGACCAGACTTGAGACCGTCATTGGTGAGTGGGGCGGCCTGGTCGTGACCAGCGCACTTTTCGGTCTCATGCACTCCGGATATGGTACACCATATGAGATGCTCTACACCGCACTGGTCGGACTATTACTGGGTTACATGTTCCAGCGGACACGGAGTCTCCCCTTAGTCACGATGATACATGGGTTTGCCAACGTGTTCCTGTTCGGCGTGATCCCTCATTTGATCTGAAATTGATCATCAGAGGGAAGAATTAGAGAAGAATTAGGGAAGAAATAGGGATGAATTAGGAAAGGATGAAGCATGAAATAGCCTTACGCATAAGGAGGTAAGGCTACGAAATAAAGGATAAATGACCTTAATATCCGTTTTCTCTCAGATTATCTCTGCTACCTTGAATATAACGATCGCTGCGAATGCGGTCAGCAGTGGGAATATAGCCATGTTCAGCGACAGGTTCACCTGAGTGTTCCAGTGT
>JAIOTO010000107.1 GCA_021106765.1 Methanosarcinaceae archaeon | reverse complement strand
GCATCAGGAACCGTTCCGGGTGTTACTGCCTCAGCACCCGCGACTGCGACCACTGAGAGCATCATCATCAAACTAAGGAGCACGACTAGTGCCCGACTAAAGATAATTTGTTTCATTCTCAATACCACCTTTTCATTCAGTAATATAATCGACTATAATGTCAATAAGAAATATGCAGTGCAAACTATATACCACTTACTATCAAAATTTCGACTGATGATTACCATCATTATTATGACATATGTATTGAGAATCGTTCGATCTGCACAGTACCATCCACATACCTTAAAAGAAGTGTATGAACAACCACTCATATTGTTCAAAATGGGTAACCGGTTATTGGCCATAGTATAGTATCACGGAACAACCAATTATAAGACACAAATAATGATAAAAAAGAAAAACGAGAGTAAGGACAGATCCTTACTCATTCCTGCGGCGCTGGAAGAAGAATGCCAGTCCGAGGATAGCAGCTATTGGAAGGGCCACTGTGGGGAACTCGGGGATCTCGTTGTCCGTGGTCCATGTCTTAGTGGCCTGATTCGACGTCATCGGGTTGTCCTGACTATCCAGGCAACTTGCCTCGATCACATCAATACCTGCAGTGGTTCCTGTGTAGGTGAACGTTGCCTGTCCACTGGCATCCGTGGTATAGTTACCACCCATACCGGCATTCGGACCGGACATGATCTGAATGCTCACAAGCCGTCCCACGACCGGGGCACCGGTGTCATCCTGCACAGTTGCTGTAACAGTATGGGATGTACCCACAGGGTTCACGGCAGATGTTGGGGATAGCAATATACCTTCACCTACGACTGCTGTGGTGGAGCCCATGAAGAACGCACTAAAGAAGATATTGTCATCGTTGGATGGATTGCTCGTGAATACTCCAATGCTCGTGTCCCCATCCCTGACGAACGGGATCAGGTTGTACAGCTCATCGTCACTGCGTGCAGTGGTTGGGGTAGCATATGGATCTGCAGGGTTGGCATTACTGTCACCCAGACCACCCACGGTTATGAGTGCACCATTTCCGCTCTGACCATCATCCTCGCCTCCGGCTGCAGTTGTCAGGCGAGCGCCATTCACATCAACTATGCTGTATTGCTGGGAACCACCCTGCTGGTAACCAAACGAGATACCAAGACTCATATCAAGCACAAGGTTCGGATCAGTGGTGTCAATGGGATCGGCCAGTCCGATGTTGAACGTATCACCCGCGATGTCCTGGGCTCCGAAGAGCAATACAATTGTATTATCCGTAACCTGGTTAGGATCATCAAAGATCACTGCCAGTATCACTCCATCTGTCTTTCTAGTAACTGTCTCGTTGATCGGGATAGGCACTGTTCCAGCCGGTGCGGAATCGATCGTTGGTTTTACAATAGCAGTGACATCAGCCCAGTGGTTCCATGAACTAATGGCGCTGGGTACGTTCTGAGACCAAGGTGCAGGTGCACCCGCAATAGTCACATCCCCAACCACCAGTTGATAGCCGGAAAAGCCTGTACTGGCAGCAACCAGATAGGCTCCTCTCACCGTTGCACCAGCTGGCTTTTCCACATCAACGATTCCAGACGCTGCAGGATTCATGCCAAGGCCATCAACTGAGAGACTGATCTTACCGGTCTCTGTCACCACTGGCTGCAGGGAGGAAGGTACACTCATTACACTCACAGGAGACTCAACCGGTCCAGAATCGGGGGCCGTTCCGGGTGTTACTGCCTCAGCACTCGCGACTGCGACCACTGAGAGCATCATCATCAAACTAAGGAGCACGACTAGTGCCCGACTAAAGATTACTTGTTTCATTCTCAATACCACCTTTTAGTTCCATAATAACATCGAATATAATATCATTGAAATATATGAAGTACTAACTATATAGTACTTTCTACTAAACTTTACACTGATTAGTATGAGTATTATGATACGAGATCCGTTGAGAGCAAGTTGTTACATGATCAGTAATTCTCACATATCTCAAAGAAGTTGAGGAATAACTCTTCACCTTGTTCGGTATGGGCAACCTCTGGATGCCATTGTACCCCATAAATAGGACGCTTCGGGTGGCGCATTGCCTCGATCTCGCACACATTAGAACGAGCTAGGTGGATGAAACCCTCAGGCATGACCGTAACCTCGTCACCGTGGGATGCCCAGACCGATGTTGTGGAACCCAGTCCTTTGAGAATATCATTCTCCTCTATGATCTCGACAGCGATATCCGCAAATCCACCTGACGTGCCGGAACTGGTCTGACCACCGAACGAACGGGCGATTAACTGGTGACCCAGACAGATGCCCAGGATGGGTATGTCGATCTGCTGCACATACTCGTTACACAATCCGACGCGGTCCATGGAAGGACCACCACTGAGGATCAGACCATCCGGTCTTTCAGCAAGGATAGCATCCACAGGTGTAGTATTTGAGATTATGTGAGTATCCATATCCATATCCCGTACGGTGCGGTGGATCAGGTGGCAGAACTGACCATAGTTGTTGATGACAAAGATCTTAAGTTCCCTCATGATGATCAAACCCTGTAAATATTAATTTGCCTAACGACATATTGACATATAAGGATATTCCAGCAGATAGACAACATTATCGCATACTGAAAAACACCGATATACACAGATTGTAAGAATGATCGGAAAAGGAAACGGCTTTAAATAGGTTCTGCCCAAAATAGAGCATCATATTTCAAGATCATAGAACATGAGACACTTATACAAACAAAGAACGTTAACAACAGGGCGATACAAACACAATACTAATTGCTGGAAAAAGTATAAATATTAGAATCGTGCTACTATGTCACATACTAGCATAGTGGCCTTCGTGGCCTCACAGCAAGATCAAGAGGGAGACTACGTTTATGTCAGAAATAGGAAAGAAGATACGTATTGAACGAGTAATGGATAGAGAGAGTCGGAACATGGTCATCATGCCCATGGACCATGGTATATCGGACGGTCCGATCAAGGGTCTGACCAATATGGCAGATTCCATTAACAAGGTAGCTGAAGGTGGAGCCAACGCGATCCTTATGCAAAAAGGAATGGTCGCTCACGGACACCGTGGATACGGTCATGATGTTGGCCTTATCGTCCACATGAGCGCTTCGACCTCCCTGGGTCCGGATCCAAATGATAAGGTACTGGTCTGTACGGTAGAGGAAGCCTCAAAGATGGGTGTGGATGCCGTATCCATACACGTCAATATTGGCTCGGATACCGAATCTGAGCAGCTCAAGATCCTCGGGCATGTGGCGCAGCAGTGTGATGAATGGGGCATCCCCCTCCTTTCCATGATGTATCCCCGGGGAGAGAGGATCGAAGATCCGCATGATCCGCAAAAGGTAGCACATGCCGCACGTATCGGTGCCGAACTGGGTTCTGATATCATAAAGACAGTATATACCGGGGACGTGGACTCGTTCAGGGATGTCGTGGAAGGTTGTCCCGTACCTATCGTGATAGCGGGTGGACCCAAGACGAATACAGACGAGGAATTCCTCAGGATGATACGGGGTGCTATGGACGCGGGTGCACGGGGAGTTGCCATAGGACGTAACGTCTTCCAGCATCCTGACCCCGCAAGCATGACACGGGCGATAACGCAGATCGTGCACCGGAACAAAACGGTCGAGGAAGCAATGGAAATGTTATGTTGAAATAAAGGAGATTTGTTATGAACAAGGAAGTCTGGATCAAGGCAGATGAGAACGATTGGGATGAACGCAAGGACAGGATCACCACCGGACTGGAATCCGGAGTGGACTGTATCCTGGTCAACGCCAATGACGTGGAAAGGGTACGTGAACTGGGTGATATTAATGTCGCAGCATTCGGTTCTGATGGAACTACCGGTGCCGATATCGTGGTCGTGGGAAAGGGTGGCGAGGGAGATGGGACACGTCCCCTCTCATCTGACATCGGCGGATCACTGGACATCATCAACGCCATCCGCCTGAAAGAGGAGGGAAGGAAGGTTGCTGGCTATGTGGTCATCAAGAACAAAGCATATGAGAATTTTGCGGTAGAGCTCGGGAAGGAATGTGACATCCTTATCGCCGTCGGGACCGACTGGAAAGTCATCCCTCTGGAGAACCTCATCGCCAACCTGCAGGACGTGAATGTTCAGATCATATCGGGAGTCAGGAATGCGGACGAAGCAAAACTGGCCCTGGAGACTCTGGAACATGGATCTGACGGCGTACTCCTGGATTCGGATGATCCTAACGCCATCAAGAAAACAACTGCACTGGCCGAGATATCCGGTGTCCGGAAGATCGAACTTACTACCGCCACAATAACCAAAGTGGAGCCTGTCGGAATGGCCGATCGGGTCTGTGTGGATACCTGCAATCTGATGAACAGGGGCGAAGGGATGCTCGTAGGCTCCCGTTCAGGTGGTCTCTTCCTGGTGCATTCCGAATCAGAGGAAAGTCCCTATGTGGCATCCCGGCCATTCAGGGTCAATGCCGGTGCCGTGCATGCCTACGTCCGTGTGGGCGATCGTACCCGCTACCTCAGCGAACTGAACTCAGGAGATGAGATCACCATCGTGGACTCGGACGGGAACCAGCGACAGGGCATTGTCGGACGGATAAAGATAGAGCGCAGACCGATGATGCTCGTTGAGGCCGAAGCAAACGGGGAGATCGTCAAGAACATACTGCAGAACGCCGAGACGATCAGACTGGTGGACATCAGCGGGCACCCCCTCTCAGTGGCCGATCTCAAAGAAGGAGACCAGGTGTTGGTATATGTGGAAAGCAGCGGCCGACACTTTGGCATGAAGGTGGACGAGACGATCATCGAGAAATGAAATATGGTACATATTGCAGACATCGATCTGGACAACAGGGCAGCCATTGTAGCATCTATAGATGCTGATCCGGTAACATTGGCAACCGCAGCCGAAGCAGCGGGTGCTGAGATACTTGAACTGCGGCTGGACCTGCTGGGTGTGCGGACATTGGACGATGCCCGACAGATAGTTTCTCAGCTACGTCAGGCCACGCATCTTCCATGTATTGCAACCAATAGGCTACAGAATGACGGTGGTCAGTGGACAGGGGCAGAAGAGGATAGAATTACCCTGCTGGCAGGGATCATCCCTCTGGTCGATGCCGTGGATATTGAACTCTCCACTAATAAGGACATTAGGGACAAACTTGTTCGCAATGCAAGGGAACACAATACCACCGTTATTATTTCGTCACATGATCTTTCACGTACCCCCTCCAGAGAACAGATGAAAAAGATTCTTGACGACTCGTTCAAGGCAGGTGCAGATATTGCAAAACTGGCAGTTATGCCTCAGTGTCTGCAGGATGTGCTCAACCTGTTGCAGGTGACACTGGACTCGACCGGATCAGTATCCACCATATCCATGGATACGATGGGAAGCCATACGCGTATCATTGCACCATGTTATGGCTCGGTCCTCACCTACGGTGCTGTGGACCGGAGCGTGGCTCCCGGACAACTGAGAGTTGATCAGTTAAGGCAGGCCATGGAGATGATCAAATGAGGACCGTCTTTGGCGTCCTTGGAAATCCCATCGAACATTCCATGTCCCCTGCCATGCACAATGCAGCGTTCAGGGAACTGGGTATGGAATGTGTGTATCATGCATTCAGGGTAGATACCGGGTCCCTGGAAGATGCTATCCTGGGTGCTGAAGCACTGGGCTTCGGAGGACTGAACATCACGGTACCTCTGAAACAGGAAGCTCTGAATATAGTGGATGCGGACCCGCTGGCATCCAGCATCGGAGCTGTCAATACGATCGATCTGAATAACGGGATACATGGCTACAATACGGATGGTATCGGGGCTCAACGGGCACTGGCCGATGCCGGCGTGGATATCGATGGTCAAAGGGTCCTTATCGTCGGTGCAGGGGGTGCTGCCCGGGCCATAGGATTCCAGTTCCACGATCAAGGGGCAGAAGTAATGATCGTAAACCGTACCGAACAACGTGCTGTTGAACTGGCCTCAGCGATCGGTGTCAGGGGATTCGGAATGGAAAGGCTCGAGGAGTTGATAGGGCAGGCAGACGTACTTATCAATGCCACCAGCGCAGGGATGTATCCCAAAACTTCGGACAGCATTGCTAGGCGTGAACAGATGCATCCGGATCTCACGGTGTTCGATATCGTGTACAATCCAATGAATACTCAGCTACTCATAGAAGCAGAGGCTGCAGGTGCGATCGGGATCAACGGTGTCATGATGCTGGTGTACCAGGGAGCTGAAGCATTCCGCATCTGGACCGGGGTCGAGCCCCCCATAAATGTAATGAAGAACGCGGTCATGGAGGCACTCCGATCATGAAGGTCCTTATTATCGGTGGTACCGGAGAGATGGGGCAATGGTTCGCCCCTTTCTTCAAGGAACATGGGTATGAAGTAACAGTATGGGGACACAGCCACCGTGTGGACGTGGCTGAGAGGCTGGGAGTGGATTTTGCAGCAGACCTGGACAGTGCCGTAAGTGATAGTGATATCGTGATCATCTCAGTCCCCATCGATATCACCACCGAGATGATCAGGCAGGTGGCACCAGGGATGAAAACCGGTAGTCTGCTGATGGACCTGACCTCCCTCAAGAAAGGACCCGTGGAGGCAATGCAACGATATGCACCCGCAGATGTGGAGATAATCGGTACCCATCCAATGTTCGGTCCTTCTATTCCCTCACTGCATGGACAGATCGTGATCATGAGCCCTGTTGAGGGACGATGCGAAACATGGTTCGATAAGATCCATTCCCTTTTAGAGGATAATGGAGCACATATAGAGATCATCGACCCTGCCGAACATGACCAATTCGTATCCGTGGTACAGGGACTTACCCATTTTGCCTACATCACCATAGGTTCCACCCTGCAAAAACTCGATTTCGATGTGAAGAGTTCCAGGCGTTTCATGAGTCCGGTCTATGAGATCATGCTGGACTTTGTAGGTCGGATCCTGGGCCAGAACCCCTACCTCTATGCGCTTATCCAGATGGAGAATCCAGAGGTCCTCAAAGTGCATGATACGTTCCTGAAAGAATGCGAACGAATCTCCTACATGGTGCGTAACCATGAGACCGATGGATTCTGTCAGAACATGAAGGATGCATCCATTCATTTTGGGGATACACACTCTGCGCTGCGCCGCTCTGACAAGCTCATAAACTCTAAGATCGCCGAGTTCGAAGAACTGATCCATTCCATAGGCGAGGAGCGAGGGATACGCCACATCTACTCCGGTGTGATCCATGTGGGGATCGTCAAGAAGGTCACACCCAGGACCGTTAGCCTCACAGAAGGCAGCAATACGACCACCCTTCTTATAGAGAATGTACAGTTGCTCTCCGATAGCGAACTTACCTACTGGAAAGGAAAGTTTCTCAAACACTGGCAACGAGATATTTCGGCGCTCATTCCGCGCGGATCAGACCCTGGGATATTCAGGGAGATCATCGATATGGATGAGAGGATGATCTCTGTCAACATCATAGACACCTATGCCGGCTTGCAGGACAGCGCCCGTGAGAGCATGACTTTACGCATCCGTATAATAGGAGATCTGCAACCCAATGATGTGCAGGGAGATGTTGAGAAAATGCTCCGACGACTGGGATGCAGTATACGATGAATGTAGTTGTTATTTATGTAATGAAGATAAATTACACGATAAATTTCCACTATGGAGTGATTATTTGAAAAATAAAGGAACAGGAGTAAAAACTAAGTTACCTACTTTTAATATTGTGAAAATGCTTCGTTTTTACAAGATGGGACTGTTCTTTGTCGCCATATTGGGTATCTACCTGGGAATATCAGGTCTTTACTTGATCATGATCGAAAAGAATTACCTTGCCGGCATCTCACTATTTCTGGCAGCACTGCTGATCTCACCACCACCCATAGGTATCTCGAATATGGTCGTACGTCATTTCAATGTGGAACTGTCTATGGCATTGAAACTTGGATTGACGGTTATGTGCCTGTTCATCGCATGGATGACTATGTGACCATGCGTATCTGGCAAGAAGGCCAACAGTCTGAAGCTGGTAATTAATTCACCTGATCAGGCTGACAAGGTCTCTAAGTGCGGCTGTCGGATCCTTTGACTTCACGATACCCGAAGCCAGCAGTACTCCCACTGAACCGAGTTCCATTGCAGCCTTCAGGTCTTCTCCTTTAGATATCCCTGCACCGCAGAGCACCTTCACACCCGGATCGATCCTCTCGACCACGGCCACCGAATCCGTTACTACTTCAGGGTCTGCCTTTGATACAGGAATACCGGAACCGATCAGTTCAGGAGGTTCCACTGCCACATAATCCGGACCAAGAGCTGCTGCTGCTGCTGTGGTAGCCACATTGTTCGTGCATACGATGGTGCTTAGCCCGACATCCTTTGATGCCTGTATGGAGGCATCGATGTCCGCAAGACGTAGCCGACGCTCGGAATGGTTGATCAGTGTCCCACAGGCACCTGCATCCCTGACGCATCTGGCAAACGCATGACCGGTAAAACTACCCGCACCAACACCATCCACGTGTTGGGAATATACGGGCACGTCCACCTGGGATGCCACGCGATAAATATCACATAGCTGTGGTGCGACCCCAATGGTCAATCCTGATGAAGCACCCACGTCTCTACATGCACGGGCGATCTCTACAGCACCTTCTCCTGTACCTTGAAGATATGTCTTAAAATTCACAACGATCAATGGTGAGCTCAAATTGAAACCTCCTGAAAAATAGAAAGGAACGTGTGAGATGATCACACGTTTCAGAAATCTGTCATGACCCTGAACTGGTCGATCTCTGGTTTGTCCATGACCTCTATTATCTGTTCTGCTGCTTGTTTGATGTTCTTGGAATTAGTGATTGCACGTCCGACGACCAGAATATCGGCACCTGCCTTGAGTGCATCAGGAACTGTGTTCACACGGACACCACCAGCCACAGCTACCAGTATCTTCGTAGAACGATCCTCAGCGATCTTCTTGATGTCACCAATGCTACCCCATGCATGGGCAGTGTCCTCGATATCGATGGCACGGTGCAACTCCACCACATCTGGCAACACATCAAGCTGTTCGAGCACAGACATTGGATCAGGCTGGTTCAATGTGTCCATGACAGCATAGATACCGGTCTTGTGAGCTTCAGCAATGACCTTGTTCAGTGTTGCGATCGGGGCCAGGGCAGAGACCACGATAGCATCAGCGGTCGCATCCGAAACCATGCGTGCTTCAAGATTGCCGGTGTCAAGGGTCTTCAGGTCTGCAACGATGAACGCATCAGGCCTGATCTCACGAAGCTTTGAGATAACATCCACACCATACCGTTTGATAAGAGGAGTGCCTGCTTCCAGTATAAGATGATCGCTGTTGGGAAGCTGTTTTACCACATTGGTAATGGCTGCCAGGTTCGGATTATCCAGTGCTACCTGCAGATATGGTGCATCCCATAGCCTTGATACCTTGAATCCCATGATCGCATGGGCTGCCTTGTCCTTTTCTTCCAGCACCGTATCAATGTCCGGGAAACTCTTAAGCGCGCGCTTCAGTGCCAGTTTGGTAGCCCCATAATTGTACCTGTATATACGATTGTAATCAACAGCCTGTGGGTGAATGAACACACTAACCACTATAACAAGGTCTTCAGCCTTGTCTGCTGCAATAATACCTTCTTCCACGGCATCAGCCACTGCCTTACTGACCGCGGCCTGTGCAGGACCAAATATTTGCGCAGCCTGATCCATGTTCTTTACCGTAACCTTGGGTACGATAAGGGTGGATGGTTTCGTTGGCAGGTTCGGGCGGATCACGGATAGGAGAGGTGTGTGGCCTGCTGAGAGCTGTGTCATGCCTGTTGCAAACGCCTGACCTACAGGTCCCTCCTTATCCCCGATCATAAGATCTACATGTGCGAGTTCTGGTTCCTCGCCTATTAGTGCTTCTCCGATTAACATCATAATTATCAAATCCGTCAATTGATACAAAGGTATATATCACTTCTGATGGACAGATTGTTGATAAAGTATATATAAAGCTCACTTTCCGCAAGTATCTGAAATTTAATGGTTATTCTTGATAACGTTCTATGTCAATTATACTCATGAACTATTAACTATTATGTCAGTAACACTGCGAATTTGGCCATAAAGGGCATATATTTACCAGATAGGAATACACTCATTTTTATAAAAATAGAATCATCCATAATGTCAATATTAATGCGACCTGTGGAAAGTGAGGGCAAAGATACTGATATGGACGAACTTCCGGACCATGTCCTAAAATATGTAAAGGATCTCCTCTAAGCAGAAAATAAGAAGAATGGATAATGGATGTTTTATGGTATTTCCAGCACATCACTGATCTTATCCATTAGATCAAAGATCGATGTGGAGAACATATGTTGAGTTCTTGTGAGGGTAAACACTTCGCAATTGCCATTGACGGATACATCACACGAGCATGGTATAGACATAATGGAAGGAATTCCTACTTCACTGCCACATAGGGATAACTGACCTTTATGATACATGTTCTCAACGACACCATAATTCTTTCCCAGGGAACTGTACACTCCATCGATCATCTGTTTCATACAATTCAGGTTACACTTACCTGGTTTGACCACCATAAGAACATAATCCGATGCCACGATGGAGTTCATTGATATGAAATCCGTTCCTGGCGGCGTGTCCAGCAGTATCATATCTATGTCAGACCGGATCAGTTCCGGCCGAATGGTCATCAAATTTTTGAGAGCTCTTGCCTGCCATATCCTGTCCTTTCCGGATATATCACGGATAGCACCGATGTCAGGATTGGAATAACCAACATAGAGCTTTCCCTCAGAACCGATCTCATCAGTTGCATCCACAATAATGTCATTGATGCCGCATTTCCCATTAAGGACATCATTGAACCAGCGTTTTGGACGTGGGAACAGGTTGTGGAATGAACTGGGAGTCCTCATATCCATATCAAGAAGACATACATTCTTACCCGAGATTGCATATGCACAGGCAAGATTAAACGCAATGCTTGTCTTACCGGTCCCTCCTTTCGACGAATGGATCGTAATTATCTTACTCATCTAATTATCCTCATGCTCTGCCTCTAAGCAGGGCATGAACCTTCTTATGATACAATATTAACACAATTTATAAATTACTGGTATTATTTTATTGATGTATTCAAATATTTAAAAATAGATACTGACATGGTACGTTATAATGAGCTGGAATCTATATATTAATAACTGTCATTAACATTAATGTAACTGATGAATATAAATGATGCCCCTATTATGGACGAAAAAAGCTGACAATATAATAAAAATAATAGAGACCCAATGCCGTGTACTTATACGAAATAGCAAGCATACACAGGTAGTGCAAATACAGTTTAACGATTCAGACCTTCACCGATGCTGAAATATACGTTCCTTCCCTTACGAAACTTTGATACATAACCCATACGGACCAGCTGGTTAAGATAGCTGCTCTCTACCGCCCGTTCCTTGTGTGTTTTCTTTGAAAGTTCATCAGCAGTCGCATGCTTAAGCTCTAATAATGCGGTTGCGGTGGTGCGCAGATGATCAGGCAACGACAGGAGGGTCATAACATCCAGAGATTCGGGGAGAGTATCATCTCTACCTATTTCAGGCATATTCTGCACAAGCAACTTATCCACCTTATTATTGATCTCCATAAGGACCTTCAGGATCTCATTATCTTTTGAAACATCAGACATCATTTCAACACCAGTAAAACCGTTGATGTAACATCTGGCTATTGCTATAAATAGGTATTTCCATCACCAAACCCGCACATAGTAAATAATAGTAAATGAAAATTATATACATGTCCAAATCAATGGTGTATTGAAGTAATACTTAAATACACATAACAGTATTCTGTGGATTCCGGTAGATAATCATTAAACTATCGTTAGACACTGCTAGATACTGCTGGACTATTGCTCGATGATCCGGAGATGATCATTTGGTAGTTTTTATGGTTATTTGGTGGTAATATTTGGTACTTTGTGAAGAACTTAGAGAGACGCTCCGTGACCTGAGCAAACTCCCCCATATTGAAGGGGGGTGGTCATATCCAACCCGAATTTGACAATTCAAACAATTTCACACAAATTATTGCTGATCAGGCACGAATCCACGGTAACTGCCAAATTCGATATGGATCTTTTGATAGAGTTTTTCGATTAGGAAATCTCGATGAATTTTGTCGATACATGCTTCAACTCTTCAAACTCATACCGCATCAATGATATGAACAATTGAGCAATGAAACCTGTCATCAGAGCACCATAACTGCTATCGTCCGTCCACATTCAGAGTGGTTTAATATCGATCTCATTCTTCAATAAGTGGAATATATTTTCAATTTGATCATTTTTTCGATAGGTTAGAAGATTGGGGGTACATGCTATCCATAACCTGCTACAGTTTCAAGAAATGTTGTACCATTATCATTAGCCACACCCGGGTGTCGGTGAGGCCGGCCAGCAGGATCACATCAGGGTGGTTGGTTCTGATCGCCGCAGCTTCATCAGGTGTGAACCAGCCTGTCATTATCAGATTGTAAGGCTGCCCACTGCTGCTGATCTCATCCTTCTTTACAAGTCAGTTTGCGATCTCAGGGTACTGCTCTTCTATTTCGGTCACGGATCAGCTGCCCGATCGGTATCCCCCGTAGCTGAGCACATCCACTGGTCAGGATGATGCCAGTGATCAGTATGTACCATAATATTTTGATCATGTTCGATGAGTTTTGTTATCCTGCCACTTCTTCTCTTTTTGGAACCTACTCTTCTTTTTCTTCTTCCCTTCGTGCTTGCTTGTATCCTTGACAGCAGCCTGTTCCATTTCAGGTACCTGTTCCTTCCGGATATCGAAATCCGTATGTTGCTGCATGATCCTGGAGAAATTGCCAGCATCCTTTCGTGTAAGGACATTGATGACCTTGCCCTCCTTACCGGCCCGTGCCGTTCTGCCGATCCTATGGACGTACTCGTCACTGTCTTCCGGGATGTCATAGTTGTATACATGCGATACATACGGTACATCCAGGCCCCGGGCAGCCACATCGGTGCACACGAGGGCATGTGCATCACACGAATGGAACTTCTTCAATGCATGTTGCCTCTTTGATTGGGTAAGCCCGCCGTGGATGGCGACCGCATCGATCTTGTTGTACCGCAGGTTCTTTGCAACACTATCCACACTATCCCGGGTATTACAGAATACCATGACCAGTCCGGATCGTTCGTATTTCAGGAGATGCACAAGTAATGAGAACTTCAGTTCATTCGATGGCTCGTAATATACCTGATCCATCAGGTCAGGATCCACATGGACCTCGGCAAATATGGTAACAGGTGATCGCATGTATTGTCGTGCCAGGGATCGCACCTCATTTGAGATCGTTGCTGAGAACAACAATGTCTGTCTCTGCGCAGGACATCGGTCGATGATGGATTGCACCTCCTCGATGAAGCCCATATCCAGCATCCTGTCCGCTTCGTCCAGTACCAGTATTTTCATCTGGTCAAGGTCCAGCGTCTTCCTGCCGATGTGATCCAGTACCCTGCCAGGTGTACCCACAATTACATCGGCCGTCTCCAGATCCCTTAATTGCGGTTTAAGGGAAACACCACCATAGACTGCAATGATGTTCAATGGTCTGTGGCGTGAGAAATCTTCCAGGGCCTGATGGACCTGAATGGCCAGTTCCCGCGTGGGCGTAAGTACAAGTGCCTGGATACCTTCCCCATGCTGCACATGCTGGATGATGCCAGCACCGAATGCCAGTGTCTTACCAGATCCGGTAGCAGATCCTCCGATCACATCCCTGTCCCCTAGGATAAGGGGGATCGCTTTTTCCTGTATCTCTGTGGGTCTCTCAAAACGATGTTCTTCTATTGATCGCAATATTGGTTCGTTGAGTCCCAGATCTTCAAATGTTGTCATGATGGTTACCTGTTTTGAGATTGGTGTGTCGTAGAGTTATTAAGTTTGTCCTCATATGACCGAAATGACCCAAGCTTTATTATCCGAGAGCTCAATACTCTCTAGATCATAACATACAAAACGCCACATACAAAACATAACATACAAAACATAACATACAAACCATACAGATCATCCGGACCGACAAGATGACCAAATATTCACCCCTTATCGCGGCACGTGCCCTGTGGCAGCTCAGGGTGCGCAAAAGACCGATCGTCCTTTCCCATGCCATCAATTCCAGATGTAACATGCGATGCAGTTTCTGTGAGTACTGGAAGGAAGAAGGGGACGAAATGAGCCTTGACGAGATATTCCATCTGCTGGAGGAAGCTCGTTCATTCGGTATCCTTGTTTACAATGCCTGGACGGTGGAACCACTATTACGAAAGGACCTGTCTCAGATCCTTGAACATGCTCACAGTTTGGGTATGATCACATCCCTCATAACCAACGGGAAATTGTTGGAGGAGCGGGCAGATGATCTCAAGGACCTCGATTATCTCTCAGTGTCCGTGGATGGGCTCCAGAGCTATAAGGCGATCCGGGGTATGGATGTTGACCGTATCCTTGCCGGAATACGAACTGTAAAGGATCGGCTTCATAATCCCCTGCTTATGAATTGTGTGATCAGCGGACAGAACCTGGACGATATCGAGGATCTCGTATACCTGGCCGAAGAGCTCAACGTCAGGATTTCCTTTGAACCCCTCTATGAGTTCGCCGGCATTGGCGGGGATGTATGGGACAATATCGGTATACGGAACATGGATAAGTATCATCGGACACTGGATCGGGTGATCGAGATGAAAAAAGAGGGATATCCGATCATCAATTCCCTGACGTATCTGGGAATGGTGCGTAACCTTAAGCCCAAATTTACCTGTCATGCATCGGAGATGATCCTGGACGTTACATCTGATGGTACGGTGGAGAACTGCCGGGTTCACCGTGAGCCTCTGGGGAATGTGCGGGACGGTATCGCGAATGTCTGGAGTTCATCACGACAGCGGAGGAAGACCATCTCACGTACGTGTGAAAAATGTCTTTTCTTTGGTTATGTGGAGAACAGCCTGATGCAGGATGTCAATACTGAGGTTATGCGGCATTACGAATGGATGTGAGGCTTGTCCGGAGCGCCTCCCTTCTTTCATTTTCTATTTTCTCTCATTTTAATCCACTCATTCCTTCCGGACCTCTACTTCAGGATGTCCCTTTACTCCGAGCATTTCCGCGGCATTGCCCCGATTCACCGATATTTCGAGGAATCCATGACTTGCGACCAGGGCAAGCAGATCTCCCTGTTCTACATCCGCATACGTTCCCACAAATGGCATCGTGTTCCCAATGACCTGTATCATCTCCCCATGCCCGGCAAACCCCCTGGCTATCTGCTGCGGGATACTGGTGATGATATTCCCGAAATGGTCGATATAGAGGACCGTGCCGGAGATCCGATCCTCTTCTGCGACCACTTTCCAGTTGTCAGGTTCCACGGGATCGTCGATCACTTTGCCAATATCCTCAATGGACATCCCCGCTGAGAGATGGGCTCCGATGGGTGCGAAGATATCCCTGCCATGGAATGTGCGTGATATCTCTTCAAGAGGTTCCATGTTCGTGATCTGATAGGTAGTAAAGTCGCCCATCCGCCGGGCGGCAGGGATCAGCAACCCATTGTCCGGTCCGACCAGGTACTGTCCGGCCACTTCAATAACGATCGCACGCCTGTCAGTGCCTACGCCCGGATCGACTACGCCTACGTGTACGGTGCCATCGGGGAACAGGTGGGCTGTGGAGTATATTGCAAAGGCTCCGGATAGTATGTCGGCAGGTGGTATCGAGTGGATGATGTCTACGATGCTCGCAGTGGGATCGATCGAGAGGATCCTGGCTTTCATTGAAGCCGGGTATAGATCTCCAAAATCTGTGGTAAGGGTGATGATGCTCATGCATGGGTATGTTGGAGGAGATCGTATAATTATATTACTGCAGTTAATGTTGGACCATTACTGCGTAAAAAAAGGGCTTATATACTAATGCGGGGATTACAGTACGAAAGAATGATTTATATACATCATGCTAATTGATGTGCATACAATATGAGGTAAGATACATGGACGGATATCAAATATTTTTGATCATGCTTGCAGTCTACATAAGTGGGTTGATTGCGATAGGATTGTACTTTGCGAAAAGACAGCATACGGTGACTGATTTCTGGCTTGCGGGCAGGAAAGTGGGCGCCATTGGTGTGGGCTTCTCCTCGGCAGCATCGTGGCTCACAGCAGGCGGATTGCTTGCGGTCATAGGTTTCTTCATGCTTCTCGGGATGGGGTCGATATGGGGTTTTGTTGCTCCTAACATCCTGGCACTGTTGATAATCGCGATCTTTGTGAAAAAGATCAAACACCTGCCGGCTATCACTCAGCCGGAACTACTTGAGCAGCGATACAGTTCATCGATACGTGCACCGGTAGGTATAATCATCACCATCGTCATGGTCCTTTTTGCCGTGGCAGATATCAAAGGATTTGCCATGGTCCTGGAGATATTCTATGGTCTCAGTCCAATCTATGCGGCGATCATTGTTGCAGTGGCAGTCTCATTATATGTGACCCTGGGTGGACTGAATGCGGTTGTCTGGACCGACATCGTCCAGTTCATTTTCCTCTCAATATTCATCATCGCAATGGCTTTCTTTGCTGTGGGTGCAGCGACCACCGGGGCGGTAGATGTTCAGACCACGTCTGAGCTGTTCAGCAATGTCTCAACTGACTGGTGGAACCCGTTCATTATTGGCATGCCGATGGTCCTTATATTCATATTTGCTATCGTCCCGGGCTGGATCACTGAGCAGGACCCATGGCAGAAAGTGTGGGCTGCAAAAGATTCCCGCTCTGCCAGGAACGGTTTGATATTTGGTGCTCTTCTGGTCTCCATCGTCTTTGCGGCATGCGCAGTGGTGGCCATAGCACTCAGTTCTATATATCCGGAGATCCCGGCAGCAGGGTTCCCTATGGGGATGGCTCAGGCTGAACCGGCCCTGTTAACGTTCATTATCAGTACGTTCTCCCCGGTAGTTATCGCATTGAGTGCTATCGGTCTGGCAGCAGCGGCCATGTCCTGTGCGGATACGTTCGCAACATCAGGAGCATCCTGTCTTTCCCGTGACATCTACCAGCGTTTTATCAAACCGGATGCCACCATGAAACAGATGCTTGTTGTCAACCGTATCAGTGTCCTCGTGATCGTGGCAGCGGCTACAGTTTGTTCTTTCTTCATAAACAGCATCATCGATGCTATCCATATTGCCACGTTCATCGCAAGTGCATCATATTTCTTCCCTCTCATGGGTGGCCTGTACTGGAAACGTGCCACAAAGGAGGGTGCTCTTGCTGGCCTGATCGTGGGAGCTGTAGTTCAGATATCGCTGATCGTTTATGACTTGGCCATGACAGCCCCAATGGCACCACCTTACCTTGATACTGTCCATCCCCTGCTGGTGAACCATGGTATCATTGTAGGTATGCTCCTCAGTGGCGTTGCGTTCTTTGGTGTATCCTTTGCAACAAAACCTCCAAGCGATGTGAACCTGGCTCCCTTCTTCAAGGAAGCGGCAGATAAACTATCTGTAAATGATGCTGAAACTGTGGATGAGAACGATCAGAATTACCAGAAATTCCTGGACATCATCGATGAGAATGTCATCGGCGAACGTGCACACCTTCATGTGAGACTGGAGAGTTCCGCAACGTTGAACTGGCGTAAGTTAGTGGATCATCTCAGGGCCGACCATCCGGCATGGGTATCACCTTCTGGCATCGATACAGTATACCGTCTTGTGCAGGCAGATATGCTTGCCTGTGTATCGATCACACGGGGCAATACCGAAAAGGAGATTTGGTTCGCATCAGAACCGTCGGTATCCGGTGTAGGCATGCAGAAGAAGGAACTGTTCGTTTCATTCAATGAGGTATCCCGGACCCTGGAAGAGATCGGTATATTGCTCACGATACCTAACAGGGATTGAGCAGGGAACTGGGCAAGGACCTCTTCTTTCCGGGGGGGGGTCCATCCCACAGATCTCCGAATCATGGAAAATTAGATTCATTTCTTATTCTCAATTTATTTTTATAGTTCAACTCAAAGAGTTCGTTCCAGTTCGTTGTTAATTTAAACCAAACAAAGTAATCTACCTTACATAATCCAGACTCAGGTTATACATAACTAAAATATTTCCGAGACACCGTATTACCGTAAATCTTTTTAAACAAAGCATCATGTGATACCTACAATGGAAAAGAGAACATTAACACTGATCCTTATACTCCTCTCTGTATCATTTTCATACGGTTGCATTGATGAACTTGTACCCGTAGGTAACCAGAATGAGGCGATGCCAGATGTATCTGTATACGAGCTGGAGCCCTTTCTGGACGAATTGGATATTGAACATACCAGCATGAACACAACGACATTCTATCTTTCTGATAATGGAAGTGTCAGGACGGTACATGCTATTGAGAATGCCAGTAGTATCAATATTATCACAATTGAGGATATCCTGGGTTCAGGTGACGATCCGATCTCCAATATTGTCATTGTTGCAGATGCTGCGGATCAGGTGGACGCGTCAGCAGAGACATTCATGGAATTGTCTCTTGCCGGCAGTACATCGACCATCAACTATACACTCACCAAGAGCAAGGAACGAGCTCAGGAAAAGTTCCATCTGGATTTCAATGGTAACATCACAGGTTTTGTCGCATATACTCTTAAGGTACCAGGTAAGCAGGATTTCCTGTACGTGCCAACTCACCCATCTGTCGTACGTATCATTCTTCCACAGGGCTATAGCACAGGCAATTCTTTCATAGGCAAGGTCCAACCAGAACCCGATGAGAGATTCCACGATATCCGTGACCGTGAGGTCCTTGTGTGGCACGATCTAAGGGTGAATCAGAGTTCCTTTTTTGGCATGGGTGATGATGTCCTGAGTTCCAGTTCGCAGAAAGAGATCCTGCGTCCGGTGAGCATCAAGATATATACTTCATCTGCACCAAAAATGCTCTTGATCGGTATGAGCATCCTGTTGATCGGTGCACTGGCAGTCATCGTCAATTACTATAGGACTCGCAGACGACTTGAAATGCTGCGAGAAAGTATAGAAAAGGATTTCGGGAAGGACAAGAGGAAGGAATGATGACAGATCCCCATCCCATTATATATTGATCGTCATCCCGTCATATCCGAGAGGCAGTTCCTTTACTGCCTTTTCATGTGGTTTGTAATAATGGCTCAGATGCGTCAGTATGGTCCGCTCTGCTCCGATCGTCTCTGCCAGTTCCATAGCTTCCTGTGAGTTCATATGTTTCTTGATGTTCAGGTCGAGCCCTGCAGGTACTATGGCATCCGCGATCAGAAGGTCGGGGTTCTTTATCAGTTCCATGCTCCTGTGGGGTATATCCCGTTCGGTATCCCCGGTGATCACGACCCTGTGATCCTTATCCTCTATCATTACGCCCACCGGATCCTTCAGAGGCCGGTGCTTTACCTCAAACAGGGTGAATGTTAAACCGATCAGCTCGAACGGCTCGTACATCTGTATATCATGGCGCCGTGGTTTCAGGAACGAGATATAATCAAGGATATAATCCATGGTCGTGGGCACACCATAAACATTGACCCTGTGTTGGACCCTGTGAAACTCGCCGAATCCCGTGTAATGGTCATAGTGTCCATGTGTCCATATCACACCATCCACATGATGGATCCCCGCCTCAAGCATCTGCTGGCGAAGATCCGGACTCGTGTCAATGAGCACCGAGCCTTTATCGGATCTGACCAGCACGGAAAACCGTGATCGTCTGCTTCGTCCTCCTTTCCCGGCAACAGTACATGTGGGACAATTACAGCCAATTACAGGTGTACCCGGGGCATCACCGGTTCCCAGGAGTATTATTTCCATGTTCGTTCCGCTTATACAATGCTATTCATGTATTCGTCGGACTTGATCACAGCTCGCTTGTTAAAATTATTTATGGCTTTGATCAGATCCTGCTGATTAAGTATTTTCCTATCCTCAAGAAGGGCCCCCAGTACACTCTCACGGATCACCAACCTCAGGTCTGAGCCGGTGTAGTCTTCAGACAGGGATGCGATTTCGGTTGTGTCAATCTCGCCCTCGATCTCACGTGTGATAATGTCCAGTATCTGTTTTCGCATACCCATGTCGGGTAGAGGGAAGTCCATGATCTCATCGAATCGTCTCCAGACAGCGGAATCCAGCATCCCGGGATGGTTCGTAGCAGCGATCAGGAGCACTCCGTCATTGGTGAGGCTGATGTCATCGATGGCCTTGAGCAGGGTGTTGACCGCACGTTTGAGAGCGGCATGCTCATCCGAGGCTCGTGTTTTAGCAACAAAATCGAACTCATCAATGAACAGTATACACGGATTGAGTTTTTTGGCAAGCTCGAACACACGATCGATGTTCTTTGCTGTTTCTCCCAGGTACTGGTCTGTCACCATGGATAGTTTAACCTCCACAAATGGGATCGCAAGTTTCTCTGACAGGGCACTGGCAACGGAGGTCTTTCCTGTACCAGGTGGTCCTACCATCAGGACCTTCCCTATGTCATAAAGGCCGATGCTCTTCAAATATTCACGGTACTGTATGGCTTTCTCGATCTTCTCGATCTCTGATTCCTGCTCTGATGTCAGTATAAGATCTCCGAGTCCCTGTCTGACATCCTCGGGGGCTATGATCTTGACCAGTTTGAGCAGATCTTCTCCCCCCGCCTCATTTTCGATCTCCTCTATGAGGGATTCGATCCACTCCCGATCAACCTCTTTTGGTCTGGTAAGGGCTCTTGCACGCTTATAGTCCGCCTCGCTTGTCTCCTTCTGCATTTCGAAATAGAATGCAAGCGCCGGGTTCAACTCTACCCGTTGCGGGGATTGATCCTGTTTTTCGAACCATTCGACAGCAACATCAAAAGATGTGAGTTTGAGCTCATAGTCGATCCCGTCGATGTCCACAAAAAGGAGAGATTGTGCAGTTTGTTTTACTTCGGTAAGGTTGTATAGTTTCTCTACATCTGCCGGAAAGACATGGATGGGTTTTGGAACATTTCTATGTTTTCGGTTCCAGTAGTTCTTTCGTATGTTCTTTGGAAGATCGTTGACATCCATTTCGGAGTATTGATTATATATGTGTGCTGTCAGTAGCAGTTCTACGATATCAAGGGTACTTTCAGACATGTTTCACCTGGTTAATATGATAGTATTGGTCATGTGAACGATTTCACACTAAAGCTGAATATAAAGTCTTTTGGACCATATAATTATGTGCTCTTTTTAGATATATTTTTCGAGCTGACTGGTCTATAAGGATCAACAAGTATTCATCGATCCCCGATTCACACGAGCTGAACATGTTCAGGGATGGGAGCGTATATCTCCCCCGCAGCAAGTAGTTTCTCAACGATCTTTTTAATATCATCCGCCCTTATATCCTTCTCTTGTGCCTGCCGATACAGTTCATCGATAGCCATTCTCTCGCCGCTTGTTCGCAGGATCTCAAGGATGATCTGTCGCACATTCAATTTTCGTTTGACAATTTTCCGGTCAGAGCTCTCATCATTTTGAGTCCCTATTGTCAACAACTCTCTCTGTTCATGACCGTTTCCTAGGATACGCGCCTGCAACTCTGTGCGTGCCGTCACGGCTTCATCCAGATCATCTGATGTATATAGCTCTCTGGTCTTCCGGATATGAAGGTTGGATCCACATCGCTGACAGCGCGTCATTTTCGTACCAGTGTTCTTAATTATCTGGGCATGTTTTCTGCACCGTGGGCAAACGATCACTGAATATTCTGACATCTTCCAGTGCTTGGCAGGGCATCTATAAATAGTACACTGCATCATCATCCCATATGATACGGATTGCAGAAGAAGGGGACATTCCTGCGATCGTACAGATCGAGGACAGGTCATTTGAGGCTCCCTGGAAGGCAAGTGTGTTCATATCATATCTGGATTATCCGGGTTTTGTAGTATATCACAGCGATGATACTGTGCAGGGTTATGCCATGGTGCTGGTAGTAAATGAAAATGCAACTCTGGCAAGTCTCGCCACACATCCTGATCGCCGCAGGCAGGGAGTGGGTACTGTTCTGCTCAGATGGTGTGAGATGTTTCTCAGGGAGAATGGGTATACCAGTGTGGAACTTCAGGTTCGGGAGAAAAGTATCGGCACCAGGTCCTTCTACCAAAGAATGGGGTTCAGGGAGAGCGGGCGGATCCCAAGATATTATCCCACTGATAATGCCGTTGTGATGGAAAAGGAATTTTAGGTAGCTCCACGCTAAATCAATGGGATCTGCACTCTGGATGTGTGAAGGTGTCGATAAGGGCAGGTCCGTTATTCATTATTTACCGTATCGCCTCTGTCTCTTCTGGAAATCACGGATGACTCGCAGGAGTTCGATCTTGCGGAGGTCGTACCAGTTCACATCTGTGAAATATAGTTCAGAGTATGCGGATTGCCATATCAAAAAATCCGATAGATGCTTGCCACCTGCGCGCATGATCAGGTCGGGTTCCTCATGTATCAGCAGATGTGATTCGATGATATTGTCGCTGATCTGTTCAGGGGTTATATT
Organism: Methanosarcinaceae archaeon; assembly: GCA_021106765.1. GTDB lineage: Archaea > Halobacteriota > Methanosarcinia > Methanosarcinales > Methanosarcinaceae > JAIOTO01. The sequence goes on along the minus strand of JAIOTO010000107.1, from coordinate 8,571 downwards.
GCCTTTTTTCACATCAGAGAGCACTGCAACTACTGCCTTCGTGACCTCTTTTCTGCCACCAAAACCCACCGAAATGGATATCAGCATGTCGTTGCCATTCCTTTTCTCACAGGGTTCTCCGTTCTCATTGTATATTGTAAAACCGATCTCTTCCGGTAGTTTGTCGAGTGTATCCCTGAGTACGGACGCAAGTTTGCGGACCATTTCATGCTCCAGTTCCGGTTCAGTGTCAAGGACATCGATGTAGAAACTGAGCATTTTGATCTCAAGTTTTCTACACCAGTCAACGAAGATTGTGAGCTTGTTGATCCCCTCCTGATGCAGCAGGTCGGTCTCTGATAGAACGATTGCGATGTGGGAGGGCATCGCTTCATACCGTTGGATCAGCGTTATCAGGTATCGTTCATACAGTAATCTTATCATCTTATTCCTTCTGATATAGTTCATTTTGCGGATGAGACTATCTTGATAATGTCCCCATCCTCAAGTTCGTGTTTCTCTCCCAGTCGCATCTTCGTGCGTGCGTTCACCGCATACAGGAACCGATCTCCGATATCGCTGTGAACACGATATGCGAGGTCATGGGCATTCGAACCTTTTTTCATGAGGTATGCGTCTGGAAGCACCCTGTCGTTCTTGTCCATCCACTTTCCCTCGTCTTCCACCGGATAGACCACGATCAGGTCAAGCAGGTCAAAGACGGCCTGGTTGATGCATTCCTGTATCCCGCATCCGGAAGGTTTCATTTGTTCCATGAGATGATGTACATTATCCAGTCCTTTCTTCTGGGCATCGTTCAACTCCTCAGATACCACTGTGAAATCCGGATCACCCGGATCGTAGCGAATGATGTTGCTGGAAGCAGCGGTGCGCAGGGCGAGTTCTGCTGCGGCAGATGTCGGCACCACGATCATATCAAGGGCGCTCAGCCGCTCGATGTTGTCAGGTGGTGCAATATCGATCTTGTTGGCAGCGATGATCGTGGGTTTGCTGATCCTGCGGATCTCATCACACAGCTTAAGCATTTCCTCATCCGTCCATGTGGAGCATTCCGAGAACAGTTCGCAATGCATCAGTGCCTCTTGTGCCTGCACTCCATTCACCCCTGCGCCCATCAACTGCTCTGCGATCACATGTTCGGCCTTGAGGCCTTCGGCCTTGATCTTGCGCATCAGTTTTTCCCAGTTACGCTTGAGTATCCCGAACATCCACATTGTGATCTCGCGGTTCAGGAAATCGACATCATCCATCGGATCGTGGCTGCCTATATCCACGGGATTGCCCTCTATGTCCGTGGAACCCGATGCATCGATGACGTGGATGATGGCCTGGGCCTGGCGCAGATCGTCCAGGAACGCGTTACCCAACCCACGACCTTTGTGGGCATCAGGTACAAGTCCCGCAACATCTATCATCTCTATGGGTACGTATCGGATACCGTCCGTACAGTTGCCGCATCGCTCGTCTCGTTCAATGCACGGACAGGTGGTGCGCACATATGTAACTCCGCGATTGGCATTGATCGTAGTGAATGGATAGTTCGCGATCTCCACATCCGCCATGGTGGCGGCCTTGAAGAAGGTGGACTTTCCTGCATTTGGTTTTCCGGCAAGGCCTATGGTCATTGACATGTTCTATTGATTATTCATCGAAGTATTATAACTTTCGTTGCTGCGGGGGTAGATGATACAGAGATCCTTAATATCTGGTGGCCAATAACATTTATATTACAGAACACTATTAAGAGATGTGTATCAGACTGTCTCGGTAGGGTAGAGGATATCCTTGGGGCTTGCGGAGCCTTAGACCCGAGTTCAATTCTCGGTCGGGACGTAATTTTCTCAGTACATCACATTCACTTCGCCAGGTATGATCCATAGGGATCCTGGCGAGGTGACTATTTTTTTCTGTCCGTGATCATATCACTGATCAGGATGGTCTGTCTATTTTGCATCAGTACCCCCTCGACTTTAAATATCATCATCATCAAATGGATTGTGTTATTATAATGTATCTGAAAATCATAACTATATAATATTGTGGGTGAAATTGTAATGAAATTAATATACAAATATCATGTTGTATTTGCTTGCTTGCTCGCTTGCTTGCTTGCTTTATCTATACCTGCCACAGCCACAGAAATGAATCATTCATTTCTGACTGGCCCATATGAGACAGGACCGGATGTGACCGCTGAGTGTATCTCATGTCATACCGAACAAGCAGCGGACATGTTATCCTCCACACATTGGCTTTGGTCAACTTGTGCAGAGTGTGGATGTGAGGAAGCAAAGTTTGCAGATCTGGGAAAAAGGACCGTGATCAACAATTTCTGTGTTGCAATTGCGTCAAATGAACCTCGTTGCACATCCTGCCATACTGGCTATGGGTGGGCAGATGACTCTTTTGATTTTACCAATGCATCGAACATTGACTGTGTTGTGTGTCACGAAACAACAAACACTTACAAGAAGATCCCAACCGGGGCAGGAGCTGTCGATACATCTGTCGATCTGGCTGCTGTGGCTCAGAGTGTAGGAAGTCCTACACGTGCTACATGTGGAGGCAACTGTCACTTCTTTGGAGGTGGCGGGGATAATGTGAAGCACGGTGATATGTCCTCAGCATTGTTGGAACCTTCCCGTGAACTCGATGTACACATGGGCGGAATGGATTTCGAATGTCAGAACTGTCATAAAACTACCGCACACAATGTCGCCGGACGTTTTGCTGGTGAACCAGGTTCGGAATGCCGGGTTCAGTGTGGAGATTGTCATGGCGCAACCCCTCATCAGGGAGAGTACGGTGAACGTCTGAATACTCATGCAGCAGATTCGATCGCCTGTCAGACATGCCATATTCCTACATATGCTCGTGAAGTGCCAACAAAGATGTACTGGGACTGGTCTGTAGCAGGTGAAGATAGAGACGTTATCGTAGATGAAAATGGCAAAGACACCTACAACAAGAAAAAGGGCGAGTTCGTTTGGGATATGAATGTCGTACCTACGTATGTCTGGTTCAATGGTAGCTTTGATAAATACTTGCTGGGCGATGAACTTGATCCTGAGATGGAAACTGTTCTTGTTGATCCTCTGGGTGACAGATATGATGAAGATTCCAAGATATATCCGTTCAAGGTCCACCAGGCTAAGCAGATAAGTGATGCAGAATACAAATACTTGATAATTCCAGACCTGTTCGGAGGCGAGGATTCTTACTGGGCATCCTTTGATTGGGATAAATCATCCCAGGCCGGTATGGACTATGCGGGTGTCCCATACAGCGGGGAATATGAATTTGTGAGAACCGCACTGTATGTAAGCATAAACCATGAGGTTGCACCCAAGGAGAATGCTCTCGATTGTATCGACTGCCACCTTGGAGGTAATGTAATGGACTATGAATCTCTGGGATATGCCGGAGATCCTATGATCGTAGGCGAGAGAGCTATTTCTGCGGAAGAGCTCGCAAAGATAGAATCTGATAAAACTGAACCGGCCGCAGAAGGGGCCGAGGATGCACAGAGCACTCCTGGATTTGAGATTCTGATCTCTCTGGCTGGTTTGCTTGCAGCGGTGTTTATCGCAAGACGAAAGTAAATTCAATATCTGATGTGTGGCAACACACATCAATTTCTCTTTTTTTCAGACAGGTTACCTTTATATAGAAGTTCATTCATCTAAAACGAACATACTGAGCACGTACTGTGCTCCATCTAATGATGATGAGTTTCAGATCATTGCATCACGATTATACAAGGAGGTCAAAATTTGGCAGGACAAATGGCAGGACAGCCGATCTATATCTTAGGAGAAGGGAATCAGAGGAACCGGGGCAGGGACGCCCAGAGCAACAATATCATGGCAGGGAAGGCCGTTGCGAATGCTGTGCGTACCACTCTTGGTCCCAAGGGAATGGACAAGATGCTTGTGGACGGCATGGGTGATGTGGTCATCACGAACGATGGCGCAACCATACTGAAAGAAATGGACATCGAGCACCCAGCGGCAAAGATGATCGTAGAGGTCTCAAAATCCCAGGATGATCAGGTAGGGGACGGTACGACCACAGCTGCAGTCCTTGCTGGTGAGTTGCTTGCAAAGGCCGAAGAACTTCTATCAAAGGGTGTTCATCCTACTGTCATTGCTTCCGGCTACCGCGAAGCTGCAAAGAAATCCTCTGAGATCCTTGATACGATCACTATTTCCATATCTCCGGATGATACTGAAGGTCTCAAAAAGATCGCATCCACAGCGATCACTGGCAAGGGTTCTGAAATTTACAAAGAAATCCTTTCCGATCTTGCGGTCGATGCTGTCAGATATGTGGTCGAAGAGATCGATTCAGAACTGGTAGCAGATATCGATGATATCAAGATCGAGAAACAGGCAGGAGCAAGCATCAGCAACTCACATCTTGTCGATGGTCTGGTAATAGACAAGTTCAGATCTCATCCAAATATGCCGGAAAAGGTAGAGAATGCTAAGGTCCTGGTCCTGAGCGTACCCCTCGAGTTCCGCAAGACAGATATGAATGCAGAGATCAAGATCACCTCACCGGACCAGATGCAGATGTTCCTTGATCAGGAAGAGAAGATGATCAAGGAGATCGCTGACAAGGTCATAGACAGTGGTGCTAATGTTGTATTCTGTCAGAAAGGGATCGATGACCTTGCACAGTACTATCTTGAGAAAGCAGGTGTCTATGCCACAAGAAGGGTCAAGAAAAGTGACCTGAAGAGGCTCTGCAGAGCAACAGGTGCCACGAATATCCAGGACATCGACGAGATTACTTCTGATGATCTGGGAGAGGCCTCTCTTGTTGAGGAAAAGGATGTCAAAGGCGTCAAGATGACCTATGTCACTGGCTGCAAGAACTCCAAGACAACTACCGTTATTCTGCACGGTGGCACTCAGCATGTGGTTGATGCTTTACAGCGTGCCTTTAACGATGCTCTGCGTGTTGTTGGGGTCGCCATAGAGGATGAGAAGATCGTTGCGGGCGGCGGTTCCCCGGAGATCGAACTTTCACTGAGGCTTTCCGAATACGCATCCACACTGACAGGACGAGAACAACTTGCGGTCAACAAGTTCGCTGAAGCGCTTGAGGTCATACCCAATACCCTGGCAGAGAACTCCGGTCTGGATCCCATTGACACACTTATCGAATTACGTTCCCAGCATGAGGACGGCAATAAGAATGCAGGTCTGGACGTTTACACAGGCAAGGTTGTGAATATGTGGGATAACAATGTTGTAGAACCCCTGCGCATCAAGACCCAGGCTATCAATGCAGCCACTGAGGCTACTGTTCTGATCCTGAGGATCGATGACGTGGTCGCATCTTCCAAAGGAGCTGATGGACCCTCTCCAGACCTGTCCGGTATGGATATGGACATGGATACGGGCTTCTGAGGACGCAATATTATTCGGGAGGTGTACGGATAGGTACCCCTCCCGCATCCTTTTTGTTTTGAGCAACACTCTTTATTCTCTGAATTGATATTTTCGACGGGTGTTGTTCCTGCAATGATCTGATTTTCTGACACGAATGTTTATAACTATTGTTAACCATCTACGATATATGGTTAACAACAACTATGATATTTCCCAAAACCACGTTTCTCCCGTGCGAAAGATGGTCTATGCATCCCTTTTTGCTGCAATGACTGCAGTTGGTGCTTTCATGGTCATCCCCCTTGGTCCGATCCCCTTCACCCTTCAGGTACTGTTCGTATTCATGGCCGGTTCTATGCTCAAGGCCAGATGGGGGATGATCAGCATGATCATCTATGTACTACTGGGAGTCATAGGACTGCCCGTTTTTTCAGGTGGTGCATCTGGTTTTGGTGTCCTGATAGGTCCCACTGGGGGATACTTGTTCGGCTTTATCGTCGCGGCAGGGCTGATCGGATATTTCTTTGAGCACAACCCCCCATCCCACATCATGGTCAACATTATCTATATGCTTGCAGGTCTGATAGTGATCTATGTTATGGGTGTCGTCCAGCTGGCATTCATTGCCCGGCTGGATCTCACAACGGCTATCGCATTAGGAGCTGTCCCCTTCTTGCCTGCAGATGTGATAAAAGCCATCGTGGCTGCAGTAATATCTACGAGATATGATATATGAAAAATAAGATAATGATAGATATCGAGGGGCTTCATCATCGTTATTCCAACAATGTCCTTTCATTGGACGATGTGGATCTTCATATCAATAAAGGCGAGTTCATAGCCATCATCGGTGGCAATGGCAGTGGCAAATCCACTCTTGTCCGACACATGAATGCTCTTTTGATGCCAGCAGAAGGAACGGTATCCGTATGTGGTATGGATACACATGATCTGGCTAATACCTGGAAGATCCGTCAGAAAGTGGGCATGGTATTTCAGGATCCCATTACTCAGTTCGTGGGTGCCACCCTTCAGGAGGACATTGCCTTCGGCCCCGAGAACCTGGCATGTCCTCGATCCGATATCCGGCAGCGTGTGGATCGCATCCTTGAGGAAATGGATCTCGTCACCTACTGTGACTCCTCGCCCCTGGAACTGAGCGGGGGACAGATGCAAAAAGCAGCGATTGCAGGTGTTCTTGCCATGGATCCCGAATGTATCGTTCTTGATGAGGTCACATCCATGCTCGATGCCGGCTCACGGTCCAGGGTGCTTCAGGTTGTCAAACGTCTCCATAGACAAGGTATCACCATCGTCCATGTTACGCATAGGCTGGATGAGATCTTCCACGCGGATAGGGTAGTTGTAATGGATAATGCCATGATCGTATTCGACGGCAACCCCGCCGACGTGTTCGGAGACGTTACTCTTGATCACATGGCACTGGACGTGCCCCCTATTATGGAACTGGCAGGCAGACTGAAGGAAGCAGGTCTGTTGCAGGGGGATATTTGTCCATTTTCGATACATGCTCTGGGGGACGAGATATGTCGATCGATGTAAGGAACCTGAGTTTTGCATACAAAAAAGACTCCTGTGAGACCCCTGTCCTCGACGACATCACTCTCACTATCAACAAAGGGGAATTCGTTGGTATCGTGGGGGAGGTGGGTTGTGGCAAATCTACATTGGTCAAACATTTCAATGGTCTCCTCAAGCCGGATTCAGGGACGGTTGAGGTGGACGACATGTCCGCTACTGACAGGAAGGTAAAGGGACGGATCGGCATGCTGTTCCAGCATCCCTCAAAGCAACTCTTCTGCAAGACGGTCTACGATGACATCGCTTTTGGTCCATCGAATTTCAGTGTCAGTGGTAACAAGCTCGAAGGATGCGTACACAATGCCTGTAAGCAGGTCGGTCTTGATCTGCAACTCCTTTCCTCCTCACCCTTTGACCTGAGCGGTGGTCAGATGCGGCTCGTGGCCCTGGCCGGCATTCTATCCTATTCCCCGTCATATCTGATACTGGATGAACCGTTATCAGGACTGGACCCCATGAGCAAGAGGGGTTTTCTTAGTACACTGGAAGGAATACGGGCCAATGGGACAGGCGTCGTAGTTATATCGCACGATCTTGACAATATCCTTCATTATGTGGACAGGGTAATACTTCTCAATGCGGGAAAAATAGCTTTTGAGGGCACACCTGCTCAATATCTTGCATCAGGGATAACACCTGTGCCGGAGATCACACAGTTGATAAGACTTCTCCGTTCGCGTGGACTTGATGTCTCTGACAGTGTATATTCTGTGGACGATGCCTTTGATCAGATAATCAAGGCATTGAAGAGCAGGAAGAGGCATGGCGATGCCTGATATGATGTTCAGCTATGTCCCGGGAACGTCATTTATTCATCGCCTGGATCCTCGCACCAAGATCATCGCGGTCATGGTCCTCAGTATCTTCATATTCAGATCGACCACAGTGGTACATCTCTGTGGAATGGCTCTGCTATTTCTTATTCTCTGTCATGCAGGTAGGGTCGGGGTACTGCATCATCTCAGGTCACTGAGGCCCATGTTAGTATTCTTCACGTTCATCTTCATGGTGCAGCTGTTCCTCACCTCGGGGGCACCTCTTTTCACCTTCGGATGGCTGCAACCCACAGTTGAGGGCATGGTAACGGGAGCATTTGTCACCAGCCGTTTTATTCTGCTTATCCTGTATGCGTCTGTGCTAACCTCGACCACGCGGGCTGCGATGCTCACAAACGGCATCGAGCGTCTGCTCCGCCCTCTCCCTCTGAAGGGTCTTGGGGTCACTTCTTTTGAGATCGCAACGATGATGTCACTGTCTATCCATTTTGTGCCGGTCCTGTTAATGCATGCCAGGGATGTCAGGAACGCCCAGCTCTCCCGTGGCCTGGGAACTCGCAGGAACTTCTATACAGGTATGATGTCAATGGTCATCCCCGTACTCACGGGTTCGCTTCGGATGGCAGATGAGATCGCAATGGGGATGGATAGCCGCTGTTACCAGGGTCGGTACCGGACCTCTCTGTTCGAACTGCGGATGAGAACGGCCGACCGTTTGGTAATTGGGGGGATCGGCATCCTTTTTGGTTTCATTGTCCTGAGTGCGCTGTAAGGGAAATATTGCCTTATAGCAG
>JAIOTO010000051.1 GCA_021106765.1 Methanosarcinaceae archaeon | reverse complement strand
GTTGCTAATCGACCTTGTTCTGAACCAGGGGATCAATTCCACGGATGCCCAGGAGCAGGTTCTCGGAATTGGTAACACTTCTGATACAATGGATAGTTATCTTTTGACATCCATTGAATATGCCGGCAAACTCCATCAGAGTGAGGATGAGATACAGCAGGTGCTCAAAGCTATGGATGGCAAATATGTAGAATCCAATCTTGGAGGAGATCCCATATTGCGTCCTGATGCTCTTCCATCAGGACGGAATTTCTATGCTTTCGATGAGCAGCTCATTCCAACGAGACAGGCATGGGAGCTTGGAAAGAAACTGGCAAATGACACCATAGAGGCATATAGTGCTGAACATGGCGTTGACTATCCTCACAAAGTGGCATTCATCCTCTGGGCAGGAGAATCCACACGTCACGAGGGTGTGATGGAAGCTGAGATACTCTATATGCTCGGTGTCAGGCCTATTTGGGATGAGGATGGCGATGAGGCGGAAGATGTAGAATTGATCCCTTCTTCTGAACTAGAACGTCCCCGTATAGATGTACTTGTACAGATATCAGGTCTTTATAGGGATACTTTCCCGCATAAAGTGGAGTTAATAGACAAGGCAGTCTATCTTGCATACAATGCACCAGATAACGGATATACTGAACATGAGGAGCGTCCCACTCCCGAATATATCCCCTATGATCCTGCAATGAATACGAACTATGTGCGAGAGAACACTAACGATCTATACGCAGGATTGAATACTACATTGCAGAACGAGACCGCATCAATGAGCATTGCTCTGCTCAGGATATTCGGTCCTGAAGATGGTGCATATGGTACCGGTATGGCTACTGCTATCTCTGCCAGTGATACATGGGATAACAACACAAAGCTTGCTGATCTGTACATGGATAAAATGAGCAATGCTTATGGTGAATATGTCTGGGGAGAAAGCATGAAGGAAATAGTCAACCAGTGGGATGTAGCAGATGATTCAATAGATAATGAGATTATCTTTGAGAAAAATCTGAAAGATGTCGAGGCAATTCTGCATAGTCGTAGTTCCAACACCTATGGTGGGATGGATACGGATGATTTCTTCCAGTATGTTGGAGGATTGGGTCTGGTGATCGAGCAGGCTTCCGGCACAATTCCAGATACATACATAATGAATCTGCAGAATCCGGATGCTGAAAAGATCGAAACTCTGAAATCATATCTTACCAGGGAAATAATTACAAGATACCTGAACCCAAATTGGATTGAAGGTATGCAACAGCATGGTTTTGAAGGAGCTGGTCAGATGGGCGATTTCATCGAGAACCTCTGGGGATGGGAAGCTCTCAACCCTGATCTTATTGGTGATCATGTGTGGAATGATGTGTATAGGACATATTTCTCCGATTCAGAAACAAGTAAATGGATCAAAGAGGCAAATCCCTATGGATACCAGTCTATGACCGCCCGTATGATCGAAACTGCTCGTAAAGGTAATTGGGATGCTTCGGATGACACTATAAGAGCACTTGTTAGCGACTATGTGAAAACAGTTGTAGAAACTGGTGATGTTACATGCTGCCATCACACCTGCGGCAATCCGCTCCTTGACAGTTACATACAGGGAGTGATGTCCATACCAGGTGTTGTCAGCGAGGAAACCGCAGCAGAGTACAACCGATTGATGCAGGAAGCCACACAGCGGGAGACCTCGTCATCAGATTCCACTACCGCTACTAGCAGTAGTAGTGGTAGTGTCGGTGATCCAAAGGTCGTCAAGGCCACAGATAGTGGTTCAGGCAACCAGACCCAGGTAAATGATGCCGGTTACGGAACTGCAACCGATCAAGTTCCTCTACAATCTACACCCGACGACTATGTTGAAGGATATGAGATGACAAAGGAATCCACATCCAGTGAATCCTCATCATCTTCATCTTTCTCCGGTGCTGATATCGTAGGATCGATACTGGTGTTGGCGGCTGTTGGTGTAATGTATGCCGGATTCAGGAGGCGGAGGATCTAAAACAGGATACGTGAATTAAGTACGGTTCTGTGGCACTTCCATGTCCAAAGTGCCACATTTTTATATTTTGTCAAGACACAGACCCCATACTGGGTCAGTTGTATCGCTCAAATATATCAAAGATGTCTTTTTTCAGTTATGATACATCGATCCTGTGTACCATGCGTGTGATCTGATACTTTGTACATCGTTTTTGGTTCACCGGTCTTCTCATCAACTTATGCCAGCTCTATCATATCTCTATCAGTTCATAATCATTGCTGCCAAGCCCTATCTCCTCACCATAGAGGAACTGTACCTCTCCCCTGGTATGTTCACTCGCACCCCGGAACTTATCCTCGCCTGGTAGGAAGTTAGCCTGAAGCTTTGAACCTCTGATCCCCTGCTGACAGTTGACCAGATCGTAGCTTGCATGGTCAATGGCCACCGGGTCAACGGATGCAAGGATCCCTATATCCGGAACGATCACATTATCGCTCCAGGGAACACAATCACAATCCGGTGTGATGTTCATCAGGAAGTTCATGTATCCCACACGTCCCTCTTTTCCGCTCACTGCACCCAGTGCATATTCCGTCATCATTTCCAGGAATGGTCCGACATTGCGGTCCCAGTCAAACTCAATGGCATCGGTGGGGCAGACGGTCATGCACTCACCACAGCCAATACATTGGTCGTGGGCGATACTGGATAGTTCATCCTGCAAGACAATGGCAGAGTAGAGGCATGCGATCTCACATGAGCCGCATCCAGTGCATTTTCGATCGTTGACCATTGGCTGCAGTCCTTTATGTTGGTCCATCTTGCCGGCAATGGATGCACATCCCATGGCAATGTTCTTTATCGCACCACCGAATCCGGCAAGCCCATGACCCTTAAAATGAGATAGTACGATCATGCTGGATGAATCCAGGATATCGCCAGCGATCTTCACCGTCTCGAAATGTCTGCCATTGATCGGTACCTCGCGGTAGTTGGTACCACACAGGCCATCGGCGATCACAAGAGGTGCGCGGGTCACCGCATATCCAAACCCGTGTTCGATAGCAGTTATCAGGTGGTTCATGCTGTTGTGTCGACTACCGGAGTATAGTGTGTTCGTATCGGTGAGGAACGGATGCGCTCCGGCAGAGCTGACCATATCTGTCACCTGTCTTACATGTACGGGACTGATGAACGAGTCATTTCCACGCTCACCGAAATGAAGTTTGATGGCCGTCAGGTCGTTCTCATGAAGCAGATCCCCCAAACCCGCAGCGTCAAACAGTCGCTTGATCTTGCTGAGGGTATTCTCACAGTTCGCATTTATCTTCAGGCGTGCAAAATAGACTTTGCTTGACATGGTTCCTATTTTCGTTGAGTACACTTATAACTTTAACTATGTTTTTTGTTTGGCCTTGATGTTTCAAGTGGTATTGGATCAATTTTTTTCAACATATATATTGTGCATGAACTGTTGCGTGGTGAATCCAGTGTTCCTGATAAAAAGAGTTACGCTTTAAAGCAAAAGGTGATATGATCATTACTTCAAATTGAATTGAAGCTTAAGCAATAAATAAATAGAAACAAACTTTAATTACATTTGTTTGTAATAGGAGGAGGACAAATGTTCAATACACATAAATTATTGTATGTAGTTATCATTTTTACGATGCTTATATGTACATCTTTTGCACTGGGATGTACTGAAGCAGATGATGATGCAAGCGCTGTTGGTGAACCGGACGAAACTGAAATGATTTCCCTTGATGAGATCATTAACATAGAATGGCAATGGTCAGGATTAACAGAGGTGTCTCCAGCCAGTCAGTCGGTGGTTCCAGATCCAGAAAACTATACGCTTGTATTCTGGCCGGATGGGACATATGCCATCAAAGCAGACTGCAACCTTGGAAGTGGAGGCTACACACTG
>JAIOTO010000090.1 GCA_021106765.1 Methanosarcinaceae archaeon | reverse complement strand
TTCGTCTGTACTTGCATACGTTGCAGATCGCCATAGTTATAAGGAGCAGCCATACCCCTGGCCTCAGCGATCTTCAAAGTATCCCGACCCAGCGCGTTCGCGAAGTCAAATGTGATGGGTGTCATGAAGACTTCCGGGTGCAGGTCCATAAGGCTTGGAACTACGCCGCAGTGGTCCAGATGGCCATGAGATATGATGACCGATTTCGGATGTAGTCCATCCATGGGATATAGTGGCATCTCTCCTGGCTTCATTCCATAATCTACCAGGATCTCCTCATTGACCAGCATCGCAGAGCGTCCCACTTCCCGACAGCCACCTTTAAAATCGAGTTGCAATATTCTCATCTCCTTTATAACTTTTTATCAGATAAACGTAAGAAGACCATTCATTCCAATGGGTAGTAGTTCATGTAGCAGCTTCCTGCCATCGTATGATCTTACCGAGGGGTATGTCCGTATCATTGGAGAGTTTTTTTGTATCGCTTCGTTCAAGTTCATCAACGGTCGTGACACCAGCAGAATTCAGTTTTTCAGCTGTCACTTTTCCAATTCCTGGAATATCGGTGATCTTCTCCGGACGTGGTGTCTTTGCTCGTTCCTCTTCCTGTGTTTTTTTCCATTCCAGGTAGTTGCATTGTGCACATCCCAGGTCCCAGGGACGTTTCTTTGGATTTATTATTTTGATGTGGTGGATCCCATGTTCTTCGCAAGTTTTGTCGATGACGACAATCGTTCCTTTTTTAGGAAGAGGAAGGGAGAACGTACAGTCAGGGTATCCTTCACAACCAACAAAGCGTGCACCTCGTTTAGAACGGCGTATCATCAGATTTGAATCACAATCTGGACATTTTCCAATGATCTTATCTTCCCGCAGACCGGCCCTGAGCGATTCGGATATGCTGTCGTGGTTTTCCTCAAGTTCGGAGAAGACCGAATTGAGCATCTGGCGCGATTCATCCAGAACATTCTCCTCGGGAGTATTCCCCTCGGCGATACTGTCCATATCTTGTTCCAGTTTACTCGTCATATCGTGCTTGGTGATAGTTGGTGCGTACTCTTCAAGCGCTTCGATAACAGCGTATGCGGTTCGGGTAGGCTGCAGAGGGTTCCCGTGGACGTATACCCGGGAATATAGCTTGCTGATGATCTCATGGCGTGTTGCCTTGGTTCCCAGTCCCAGTTCCTCCATGGTCTTTATGAGACGCCCCTGTCCGTATCGTCCGGGTGGTTTTGTTTCTTTATCGACCATTTCCTTCTTACTGATCTTCAATTGCTCATTCTCATGAAGTTCTGGCAGCAAACGATCCTCAGGTGCGTTGTAAGGGTAGTACCATCTCCATCCGGGTTCGATCAGTCGGGCGCCATTTGCCCGGATTTCCTCCCCATTGATATCTAACACCACTTTCAGGTTCTCCCACACGGCATCCTCGGCGAAGGTCGCAAAGAACCGGCGTACAACCATCTCGTAGATCGTCCATTCCTGCTCGTTCAACTCTGACTCATTTGCAAGGGATGCGGGGTATATTGGAGGATGGTCAGTGGTCTCTTTCTTTCCTCTGGTGGGTACAAGTTTGCTCTTTGTAAGAAGTTTATCTGCATATTCCTTAAAGGCTCCAATTTTGAATATCTCTATCTGGGCCTTCAGGTCGATCGTATCCGGATATACGGTATTGTCTGTCCTCGGATATGACAGATAACCATTGGTGTACAGGGATTCGGCGATCCTCATCGCATTTGAGGGGGTGAATCCCAGAGAGTTGGCAGCACCGATGAACTCTGTAGTGTTGAACGGTGTCGGTGATCTGTCAATCTTTTCGGAACGTTTGACCGAGGAAACACTTGCATCCTGTTCGATGGTTGATAACACGGAATCAGCTTTTTCTTTGTCCCAGAATCTTGCAGTCTTGTGCCGCGCCTGGAAATCTTCTCCTCCGGATTTTGTCAGAGTGGCATAGATCTCCCAGTATGGTCTGGATATGAAGGCATCCCGTTCCTTTTCTTTGTCGACTATCAGAGCCAGTGTTGGTGACTGGACCCGGCCCACAGAAAGGAACATTTTTCCAAGACGCATTGCAGCAAGGGAAATATAACGTGTAAGCGATGCACCCCACACCAGGTCTATGACCTGTCTTGAGTGTCCTGCATCTGCCAGATTGAAATCAATAGAGATTGGATTTGCAAATGCCTTATCGATCGCTACCTTGGTAATGGCACTGTAAAGGACACGGTCGAACTTAATATCAGGGTTCACAGTTTGTACTATCTTCAGCGCTTCGACTCCGATAAGTTCTCCTTCCCGGTCGTAGTCAGTTGCGATCGTGACCCGGGTAGCCTCCTTTCCAAGTTGTTTCAGGGCACCTACTATCTTTGAATGTGTGGGTGTGATCACCAGATCAGCATTCACAAGTTCCTTTGCTTCAACTTTCTGCCAGTTGTTGTAGGCCTTTGGAAAATCCAGCTGGACGATATGCCCACTGAGTCCCATAAGAACGATCCTCTCGTCACCCTTGAACTCATAGGTGTCCATCCCGCGGACACGCACATTCTTTGGTTTCTTTGGTGCGAGGATCTCTGCTATCCTTTTTGCTGCGTTGTGTTTTTCTGCTATGATCAGATGCATGGGATCCCGTTTGTTATATTATTTATTATGTTTACTTCAATGTATGAATAATTGTGTATATCAATGTTTGAATGACTACAGTCTAATTGGTATAACTAATGCGTTGTTGAGATTCCTTCTATGATATAAAATGTTTTACCAAAAAATTTAAATTGATGATATAAAGCATACAACGGTCTCATGCAAGAAGGTCAAATGCTCTGGTAACAGCTTCCTGAGGGTCCTGTGCGACATGCACACCTTCAACATTCCATTTTGATGCAAGAGTGACCACCGGTTTACCGGATTTCAGGGACAACGCGATCTCGGAAAGGGTTCCGTACTCGCCACCAACTGCTATCAGTGCATCACATGATTGGGCGATGATGGCGTTCCTCGCATGTCCCATCCCACTAACGATCACTATATCTATGTGGGCATTAGCGCCATCACGACGTGCCCCCGGCAATATTCCTATGGTCATACCACCCCTTCGACGACATCCGCGAGCAGCAGCTTCCATCACACCACCAAGTCCTCCACACAGCATAATTGCTCCGCGCTCCGCGATCTCACTCCCCACTTCTTCTGCAAGCTGTGCGATCCTCTCACCACAAAAACCTGCACCAATGACTCCTATTTGTAT
>JAIOTO010000007.1 GCA_021106765.1 Methanosarcinaceae archaeon | reverse complement strand
TGGACGAGATGGGGATATTGTCCTCGGCCAAGACAAAATTTACCAGCACGATCTCGATAGGATCCAATCCTGCCTTTTGCCTGAGTTCGTTAATATGAAGAGCCACAGGACGGGTCTCCGGGGATACTACGATATAGCCATAATCATCGGTCAGCGTGGAACCGTATGGATTATCCAGTTGCTGTATCCGATATTTTTTCAGATCAATGTCCATATCCTGAATAAAAGACACAAGCATATTCCTGCGTGTAGAATAGTTGGGGATGTCACGGTCACGTTTGCCGGCCATCTTGTTGGAGGTCAGGCCGATGTCCACAAGATCACCATTGGCCAGTTCGAAGGCTTTCCTGATGAGCGATCTGTGCCCATCATGCAAACATTCAAAAGTACCACCCACTGCAATTCGTGTCATCAGAGGGTGAAAGACCTGCTCCCTCATAAATGTTTATGCTGAATTAGTTACCCACGTAACTATTATATAGTTTGTAATCCTGTTGCCCCCTCAATGAACGACAATTCTCCAGCCACCGTCCCGCAGAGCATCGGTGGTTTGATCGCACACATCCATCGTCATGACCTGATCGATATGGCCGGGAAGCTTGAAAGCTATGATCTTGGCATTGGTCAGTTCGGTTTTCTCATGGCACTGTACCACAGGGACGGCATACGTCAGGAGGAACTTGCCAGGTATATGGGATTGAGCCGCCCCTCAGCCACGCGGGCGGTTCAGAAACTGGAGGATACCGGTTATGTTACACGCCAAAGGGATAGTACGGATCGCAGGGCTATGAAGGTCTCTCTGACCGAAAAAGGTCAGAGGATGCGTTCCCTTATCAAGAGTACGGCAGAGAAGAGGGACAGTACATTGCTGTTAGGTTTCAGTGATGATGAGTCCGAAATGCTGGTCAGGTTGCTGAGGAAAGTTCTGCATAATGTCATGGTAGAGGACCATACGGATGAATGAGAGGAACTGGTCTCTGGGCAACGAGAGTATCGAACGTCTGCTGTTAAAGCTGTCTGCTCCGGCTACGGTGGGTATGGTGGTCATGGGGTTGTACAATGTGGCAGATACGATATTTGTGGGCAGGGCCCTTGGTCCGGAAAGTGTGCAGGGTATTGCCGGTATCTCTATCTGTTTCCCAATAATGATGCTTATAATGGCGGTATCCCTTGCCATAGGTATCGGAGGTGCATCGATCATTTCCCGTAGATTGGGTGCCGAGGATCATCGCAGTGCTGAGAGGACGTTTGGGAACGTGGTCTCAATTGGGTTGGTGTTAAGCATACTGGTGACGGTGTTGGGGAGCATTTATGTCGTACCGGTCCTTCGTATATTCGGAGCTACGGAGACCATACTACCGTATGCATTCGATTATCTAAGTATTATTCTTATGGGGACCATTTTCGTTATTTTTGCCCAATCGGCGAACAATGTTGTCAGGGCGGAAGGTAATGCAAAGGTCGCAATGATGACCATGCTGTTGTCGGCGGGATTGAACATTGTCCTGGATCCGATCTTCATCTTTGGTCTTGATATGGGTATCAGGGGAGCAGCCATAGCAACAGTGATCGCGCAGTTGGTAGGAGCTCTTTATCTGATCAGATACTTCCTGTCGGGGGACAGTACGCTTTCCCTGCGTCCTTTGGACATGATACCAGATCTCGCTATAGTAAAGGAGATCATGGCGATAGGGGCTGCTCCATTTTCCCGCAATGCCTCTGGTAGTGCTTTGGTTGTGATCCTTAATAACATTCTTGCAGTCTATGGGGGCGATGTATCCATAGCGGTATATGGTATATTCAACCGCCTGTTCATGTTCACTTTGATGCCTATTGTGGGTCTGGTACAGGGCATGCAACCGATCCTCGGGTTCAACTATGGGGCTCATAATCTTGATCGTGTGAAGGAAACATTACGTATCAGTGTGGGAGTTTCCACAGTGATATCCCTCGGAGGTTTCATATTGCTCTTCTTCTTCCCCTCCCAGTTATTCTCATTATTTACCACTGACAGGGAACTGATCGAGAGCGGAGCGGCAGCAACTCGTATAATGGCACTGGCAATGCCGCTGATCGGGTTCCAGTTCGTGGGGGGTTCCATGTACCAGGCTCTTGGGAAGGCCCGTCCATCCCTGATCCTGTCACTGGCAAGGCAGATGTTCCTGCTTCCACTGGTACTGGTCCTGCCTGGATACTTTGGTCTGATGGGGATATGGATAGCATTTCCCCTATCCGATACGCTGGCTTTTGCACTTACCGTGTATATGTTCATGAGGGAATATCGACGGTTCCAGCAGCAAGCTGTACAAAAGGATGTTGGCAGGTCTGTGTGACAAATACTTTCAGGGTGCTTTCCTCATCTATATATATAATCAAAATGATAATCGATTCCACTGACAAAAATAGTGCACCTCAAAAATAACCATGTGCACCATCAAGGAGTATCAAATATGAGCGAAGTATTATTGGAAGATCTTGACCAGGTGGGACCAGCAACGGCCCAGAAGCTCAAGGACGCTGGTTTCAATACCATTGAATCGATAGCTGTTGCATCTCCGGCTGAACTCGTGAACACAGCTGATATAGGAGAGTCCACGGCTGCGAAGATCATCAATGCTGCCCGGAAGTCTGCCGATATTGGCGGGTTTGAGACGGGCGATATGGTATTTGAACGCAGGAAAGGGATCGGTAAACTAACTACTGGTTGTGTGGAGTTCGATGAGATGATGGGTGGAGGGATCGAGTCCCAGGCCATTACCGAAATATATGGCGAATTCGGTTCCGGAAAGACCCAGGTCGCCCACCAGCTGGCTGTGAATGTCCAGCTTCCCCGAGAAATGGGTGGTCTTGATGGTTCTGTGATAATAATCGATACCGAGAACACGTTCCGACCCGAAAGGATCGAGCAGATGGTGGCCGGTCTTTCAGAGACACACGGAGTAGAGTACGACCCCGCAGAGTTCCTGAAGAACATACATGTAGCCAGGGCATATAATTCCAATCATCAGATACTGCTTGTGGATGCTGCATCCGAAATGGCCAATGAGTTGAATGATTCCGATAAACCCGTACGTTTGATCATTGTGGATTCCCTGACAGCCCATTTCAGGGCGGAGTATATTGGCAGGGGTACCCTTGCTGATCGACAGCAGAAACTGAATAAGCATCTTCATGGTCTGCAGAGGCTCGGAGATCTGTATAATGCAATTGTGCTTGTTACCAACCAGGTCAT
>JAIOTO010000071.1 GCA_021106765.1 Methanosarcinaceae archaeon | reverse complement strand
GAACCGCTTGTGCATTACGACTCCTGGGATTATTACCAGTTGCCTAAACAGTTGAAACATGATGTTGTGACAGAACCCTATCTCTATAGGGGTGCCCTGATGGTCAGTTATGATTCTCCCGTAATGCAAAACGGGGAGTTTTTGGGTATAGGTGGAGTGGACGTATCTCTCAATTATGTGGATGAAGCTGTCAGTGGTGTGAATATATTTGATACCGGATATCTTTTTATGGTCAGCAATACCGGAATATTTCTGTCCCATCCAACGAGAAAGGATTGGATCGGTAACACAACACTCTCAGAACTCGACTGTCCAGATTTATTCCTGGCAACAGAGGATATTCAACAGGGCGTGGGTGGTTATATCAGTACAATTGATCCATCTACTGGCGTAGATGTTATTATGTTCTATGAACCGATTGCAACTGGTAATTTCTCCATATTACTGTCAGTACCAGAAGAAGAGATGTTCGTAGGGGTAAACTCACTGCGTAATACCTTGTATTCCGTATATATATTCTCCATTGTATTTATGGGCTTAATGGCATATTTGATAGCGGCATCGTTCACCTCAAGGGTTGATGACATTGTGGATGATTTCAAAAAAATATCCGGAGAGGCTATTAAAGGAAATCTTAATGTTCGTGCCAATACAGATGTAGAAATTGATTTTAAGATGGTTCCTGTGGGATTGAATGATATCCTCGATTCTCTTTCGGATTATTCCTGGAAATTGCAGGATTCATGCGATAGGGTAATAAAAATGGAAGCAGCGGTGAATAACAGTCCGGCTATTGTGTTCTGGTGGAAGGCACAGAAAGGTTATCCGGTGGAATATGTTTCTGAAAACATCAGGCGTTTTGGTTATTTGCCTGAAGATTTCCTGTCTGGACAAATGATGTACAGTGATCTTGTTCATCCGGACGATTTTGAATATATCTATGAAGAACTGGAAGGGCGAACGAGCGAAGGATGGACCGAATCTCATCAGGAATATCATATAGTTACGCGGGAAGGGGATGTACGCTGGGTGCATGAGGATACCTCTATACAGCGTGATAACAGTGGAACTGTGATAGGTTACCAGGGGGTCATTCACGACATCACAGAACAAAAAGATGCAGAAGAAGCCCTTATTTCTATGGAGAATATCCGGACAAAGGAAGTCCATCATCGAATTAAGAACAATCTTCAGGTGGTTTCGGGAATGCTCTTTCTGGAATCTCTTAACTTCAATGATAATGATGTGATAGATGCTTTCAAAAAGAGCGAGGACCGTGTACGTTCGATCGCTTTGATCCATGAGAAACTGTATCGTTCGAAGGATCTGGTGAGTTTGGATTTTGCAGATTATATTGCGGATCTGATCGAACATCTTATTCATTCATATAATGTGGATCAGAATAATATCAGAATAAATATGGACGTGGAAAGTGCTTATTTGAATATGGATACAGCCGTTCCATTGGGTATTATTATCAATGAGTTGGTGTCCAATGCGTTGCAGCATGCGTTCGTGAAAAATGAGAAGGGGAATATATATATCAATTTCTTCAGTAAGAATGACATGTTAATTCTATCTGTTCAGGACGATGGTGGCTCATTCCCTAAAGATCTGGATTACAAGGATACAGAATCATTGGGTCTTCAACTGGTGGTAAAACTGGCATCCCAGATCGACGGCATTGTTGATCTTGATACAACGAACGGAACGAAGTTTACAGTAACATTTCATATAGACGGGTGAAACGATGAAGTCAACAAGAATACTGGTTGTGGAAGATGAAGCTATCGTTGCTATGATGATCAAGAAGAGGCTAATAAACATGGGGTATATTGTATCCGGAGTGGCCTCAACTGGCAAGGATGCTATTATCAAGGTGGAAGGCACTTTTCCTGATCTGGTGCTGATGGATATCATGTTAAAGGGTGATATGGACGGCATTGAAGCAGCCAGTGAGATACGCAAACGTTTTTCTATTCCAATTGTTTACCTGACCGCTTACTCTGATGAAGCCACTCTGGAAAGGGCGAAGCTCACAGAGCCATATGGCTATATAATGAAACCATTCACAGAACATGATCTGCACACGAATGTTGAGATCGCGGTCCATAAGCATATGAAGGAAATGGCGCAAAAACGATCTCAGGACAATTGAAAACATCTTCCTATTTGTTTATGTATCGTATTCCATAAATGATAGTATTTCATATTTTCCTCATCAAGATATTGATGGATATTTGATCAGATATTTGAGTATTCGCTGATTCAACACGTTGTCAATTTTAATACCATTGTCAATCATAACACCGTTGTCGATTTTTAGGCCATTGTCTATTACTCACACATGCTCAAATTTGATTGCCTGTAAACAATCGGAATCGGCTAGGTTATATCATATTCTGGTTGTGGTAATTACAGTAGTATCTGAACTGTTTGGATATTACCAACTTATAAAATTGGAAGGTGATTTAATGGGAAATCAGGAAATCTTAGACAAACTTAAGGACACGATCGTTACTCAGGATATTGATGGTTGTGCAGCATTGACCCAGGAAGCCGTAGATGCAGGTATCACTGCATTTGAGACT
>JAIOTO010000016.1 GCA_021106765.1 Methanosarcinaceae archaeon | reverse complement strand
TCATAGTACAAAGTATTAGTATATAGCATGAACGATGTTGAATTTTGTTTATCATTGAAACAACAAATTGCATTAAAAATTTTAACACAAAAATACTCATTCAATATCCAGATAGAACTCAGCATATTCGCAGTCCAGGCAGACCGGGACCTTGAACTCCCTGCCCGGACCTGATACATAGCATCCCCTGTCAGATCCATACCAAAAATGAGGTCCACATCCGATCGTATGCCCTCTATCCAGATCCCTGCTATCACATTTAGAGCACACTTCATTAACCATATATGGCCCCTACCCTATCTCATCAATAGAAGCCATACACTAAATCATATAATTATATGCCAGTGATCATAACATCTGTGACCGGTATGCGGTGAATGATTACAGGCATCACATCATACATGTAATGCATACCATACATGTCATACACATCATACATACCATGCACATCATCCTTCCAGTCTGGCATCCCGTATCTCCCGGATCCTGCGTAGCATGATCTCTGACAGGAACAACACCAGTGCTGCAAGGATGAAATATATCTTCTGGCTTTCTGGCCGCTGCACACTTCGTATCGAATTCGCCCGTGCATCCTCGAGCAGCAGAGCCCGTGCGTCCTTCTCGGTATATGTCTTCCCACCATTCGCCTTTATCAGTACAGGCAGATCTTCATTGATCCCGACATCGCGGTACTCGATGGCATAATTGACCGCCAGCGGATACCCGGACACCTCATGCATCCCAATTCGGCCCGGATCATTGATCGTTGTCTCATAGGTGTTCTGGCCAACAACGGCAAGTTGTAGCTCTTCATCATTGTCATACCGAAGTTTCGGCGTTCCTTCCTCATACATAGTCAGCGTAAGGTCTACCGGTGTGCCATACCAGGTATCCTCAGCTTCAAGAACAGCTCCCTCTTCTACCTGCGGATCCCCGATCGCCCAGTTCATGGCAGATGATATGAGCTTTGAATTGTTGCCGGAATACATCTGGGAACTCCATCGGACATCCCCACCTTCCCCATTATCTGTAGTAAGGGCCACAACGCGTCCCAGACCATACCTCCATGTTGTCAGGACTGGCTTGCCGGTAGAAGTGAGAATGACCCTATCCGCACCGGGTTTAGGGGTGACGTCATTGTAACCGGTGATGTTGCCGGATATTTCCAGATTACGTGTGATGAAATGGTTTGGGTTGTATTCGATCAGGGGGAATATGGTAACAGGTGCAGTTTCCTCATCAGGTATTTCCTCGAGTTCCTCGAACTCAAGGTTTGCCCGCTCACCCATGTCAATATGGAAATGAGTTCCTTCAACATCCTGCATCAGTTTTTCTGCGAGCACAACACCCCCATCATTCTGGGACGGTGCTGAGGATCGAATATGGATGAAATAGAAATTGATGCCACTTTCATGAAGATCCGTGGCGATCTCAAGGCTCGTATCATAAGCTTCCGCAATACCTCCATCAGAAATGATGATCACATCCATCTTACCGGCTTCGTTCTCCAGCCATTGCTGTGCAATGGTGAACCCCTGGTCCAGCGATGTCTCACTGGTGGCTCCCGGAGTCAGTTGGGATATATCATCTTCGAGTCTATTAATATTTGCAGGCACTCCCAGATAAACAAGACCTCCAGACACATCATATCCTTCGCTACCAAATGCTATCACCCCTGCATAGGCATCACGCAGGTTCTCATTGTCAATGATAAATATCGCATTACCAAGAATATCAGATAGTGTTTCATGATAGAATGTACTCTGCGATACATCCAGCACAAGTACCACATTCCGACCGCCTGACCATACAGTAGATTTGGATATTACCGGCAGGAGTTCCTCGAATGAAGAGTTCAGGTACTCGCCCTTATCATAGGCTCGTTCACCACCCACTACAACAAGACCATTCCCATCGATCACATAGTCTTTTAGCATGCCGACCTCCGATTCGGACAGGCTATTGATATTCCTGTTGTCCAGAACGAGCGTTTTCTTCTCATCAATATCCGTGAGATCATCTGTTATTGAAACATCATACAGGTTCAGCAGGACCTCGGCCAGAGGCGAGTCAGTATCATCACCGATGAATCGTATCTTCGGCTTGGGGACAACATAGATCGCTTTGTAGAATTGGTTGTTGATCTGATCCCAGTCCGGACCTGAAGGTGTCAGTGTGACGCTCAATGTCTGTGCACCGAGGGATTCAAATGTATGGGGG
Organism: Methanosarcinaceae archaeon; assembly: GCA_021106765.1. Taxonomy (GTDB): domain Archaea; phylum Halobacteriota; class Methanosarcinia; order Methanosarcinales; family Methanosarcinaceae; genus JAIOTO01. Next base: position 13,758 of record JAIOTO010000016.1, on the reverse strand, counting down.
ACACGTATCGTTCGTTTACGTGTATCCTGGGTGAACGTACCGCTCCTGATCACTGTGTCCTCTGCCTTAACTTCAATACTATAGCTAATCTGCTCATCCTCGGCCTGGGACACCACCACATCGAACTGATTCTCGTTACCGATGATCACAGTCTTGTCCCCAAGTATCTGCACACTGACATCGTTCTTTTCAAGTTCAGGCTGGACTGAATACACAGTGGTCCCTGTTTCCTTTGCGAAATCAAGGGCCTGGTCCAGTTCCTCGCCGTAATTATTGTTCCCATCACTTACAAGGACGATCTGGTTATCGCCACGGGAATACTGCATAATGGCATCACCGAGGGCGGACTGGTCGTCAGTGAGCCGGATCATTGTCGTGGGGGTCTTCGCCGTCAATGCCTCGTATAGACTGTCTGCAGTTCCTTCCTTGAACAGGTTCATACTACTGGTCTCATCGGATATTACGACGATCTGAGGATTATCGTCACTGGTCACATCGCTGGTAATGGTGTATGGTGCGGCCAGTGCCACAACCAGCAAAGACAGGACAAGAACGCGGGATAGTATCAGTTTTCTGCCAGCACCCTTGCGTATCAGGTACAGGGCAGCAATAACTATTGGTATTATGAGTGCCAGCATCTGTGGATATTCGAATGTCAGCATCAGAGCTGCCCCCTCTTTCGTATGATCAATATCTCCAGGACGACCAGCAGCAATACAAGGATGATCAGGTGATCATCCAGATACTTGTGAACTGTGTAGGTTGTTTCTTTCACGATATCAGGTTCATTCTGATCAAGGGCACGTTCAATGACATCCGATGCATTGATGGTAGTATCCGACTCCCGGTCATCATAGAGATTGACTGCGATCTGTTTCCCTGCGATCTTGTAAAAACCTACTTCATCGTATAGAACCTTCCCTACCCCCATGGTAGTACTGGGTGTGGTGATCTCCTGTTCCGTTGCCAGGGCAGCGATTGCACCGGTTCGGGTGTTGTAATCATTTATGTCACCAACACCGCCAAGCCATCCGATGATCTTGATCCACATGACCGGATATTCCGGAAGATTGTGGAAATTGTTCCAGGAATCTTCCCCCAGAACATCATTAAATCCCAGATACATCACAGTCCCGTCCCCCACAGACCAATATGTCAGTATCGGGATATTGTCACCTGTTGCCACAAGGGTAGTAGAGTCGGGACGTGCTGTAGCATTTAAGGATCGATACACTGCGATCTCGTTGAACTTTATGTCCTTGGTGAGCCTGGTAGGCTGCACTTCTTCTAGGATCGTACCACGGGGCGTATCCGTAATAGCAATGGGACTTACAGGAAGCAATGACAGAAGACCCTTGTCTGCCGATCCGGCGGAGAGAGCATCGCTTGCGATGAATACCACATTACCTCCATCCCTCACAAAGCCCTTCAACCGACTACTTTCATTGGACGTGAGGATACGGTCCTTGTTGGCCACGACCACGACCCTGTAGTTACCAGGGTCCGTAGGTACGCCCTGTGAGACGCTCATTTTTACGTTCGGGACAAGGGACAATGCAGTATGTGAGGGGAGTCCGGCCGTATCCGTGATCAACAATACCTCATTCTCCTTTGTTCCCGGAATTGAGATATAAGCAACATTATCCATCATCAGGTTGTCCGGTTCAATGATCTTTATTGTTACAAGACCCGTACCCAGATTGGTCACCTGGAACTGTTTCGTAGAACCTGCACCAATGCTGAGCTCCATGGTCGATGAATGATCCCCTCCATTATTGGTATTGATCTCGATCCCAACGTTCTTGCTATTGTCAGCGTAGTTCTTGATGACACAATTGTATGTGTATCCAGCATTCTCTGCCTCTAGCCACCCCTGAATGATCCCCACATTATCCGTGGTCTTTCCAACCCTAATAAAGTTCACATCAAGAGCATACGATTCAGCCAGATTCTTAGCAGAAACAGGGTCCTCTCCATCCCAGTATGTAAAATCTGAAATGACGATGATCCTACCGCCTTCCTGTGAAAGAAGCCGCATGCCATCTGATATTGCAGCAGAGAGGTCTGAAACTGTGGCTCCGGGCTCAAGTTTATCAAGCTCATCCTCTGTATCCGACGCTCCGCCGCCCTGAAGAACGGTAACCGGAATGTTCTTTGCAAGGATTATACTGTTCTTCTTACTCACGTACCCTTTTGCAACATTGATCGCACTGTCAAACCGATCTTCGGTCTGCATGCTTGCGGACATATCCATCACAAGCACCGTATGTTCGCCACTGAGATCCTCCTCTGCCGTGTAGAAAGGAGCTGCTGCAGCTGTCGAGAGAAGGATGAGCACCAATAACTGAATCAGGAAAAGAGGGTCTTTGATGATCTTTGTAATGGATGTGTAGAACCGTTTTTTCTTCTGTGCAACATTCATCAGGAACATCAGTGATGGTACATTGATCTTTTGTGGTCTTGGACGCAGCAGATATAGGATGATCAGGGGTATGATACTTGCCAGTGCTGCCAGTGCCAGTGTGTTCTCGAATGGCATTATCATCGTCTCCTGCTGAGAGTATGGAAGAATGCATCAAAGACAGGCATATCTGTTGTAAAGGCATAGAAATCAGCACCGACATGATCACAGATACCACGCACCTTATTGATATGATCGTAGAGTTGTTCCTGATATTCCTGTTTGAAGTTCTTACTGATGTACGTTTTTAGCCCTGCACCGGTTTCAAGGTCCTCAAGCTTTGTATATCCATGGAACGAGAGATCACTCTCAGTCCTGTCCAGCACCTGTACCAACATAAGATCGTGGTCAGCGAACCGGTAGATCGCGGATTCGATCGATGCAGGATCATCAAGAAAATCTGATATGATAATGACAAGCGAGCGCGAGTGTATGACTTTTTCATACTGAGTCATACACTCCTTGATCGAGGTCTTGCCTCCGAGTTCAATATTACTCATCTGTTCAATGGCATGCATCAAATGTTTCCTGCCTCTTCGGGGTTTTGTTATATCAATATCCTCTGAGAACGTTGAGATAGCGAACCGATCGTTATCATTTGTCACAAGATACGCAAAACCTGCAGCCAGCATGGCACCGTATTCGAACTTGCTGACCCCACCACCTGTATAATCCATACTGTTGCTTCTATCAAGTAATATATGAGTGGTCAGTGACTTGTCTTCTTCGAACTGACGGACATAGAGTTTTTCAGACCGAGCGTACGCATTCCAATCAATGGACTTTATTTCATCGCCACGATAGTATTGCCGGTATCCTACAGTATCAAGACCACGTCCGGTGTGTATTGACCGGCGACTGCCAGCATAGGCTGTAGACACACGTTTTCGAACCATGAATGTAAAACGGTCCAGCTGCCTGAAAAATCCGACATCGATAGTATGTTTTTTGCCCGGCATCGTTCAAATGTGTAAAATATTCATCTTATTCTCGATACTGCCTGATATTGACTGTTTAGTATCGGATCATTTTATCTGGTTGAGTATCTCCTTTATGACCTGATCCTGCGAGATGCCCCGTCTCTCCGACTCAAAGGTCAGTATGATCCTATGCCTCAGTATGGGATAAGCCATGACATCAATGTCCTCCTGGCTTACATAATTACGACCATGGATCAGAGCCCGTGCTTTGGCTGCAAGTATCAATCCTATGGATGCTCGTGGAGATGCACCGTATTCGAGATGTTCAGTCCATGTGCGTGTTGCCATCACGATCCGGATCGCACGAGCCTTTATATCCTCAGCTATCGGAACCTCTCGCGTCAGTTTCTGGAGTTGCAGGACCGTTTGTTTGCCAATGACCCGTTTGACCTGTGGCACATCAACCATTGTATAGCGCCTGACAACCTCCTTCTCTTCATCAAAGGTGGGATAGTCCATCAGGATCTTCAGTAGGAACCTGTCAAGTTGTGCCTCTGGAAGTGGGAATGTTCCTTCCATTTCAATAGGATTCTGAGTTGCAAGCAAAAAGAACGGTTTGTCCAGAATGAAAGTGTCATTTCCCACAGTAACCTGCTTTTCCTGCATTGCTTCAAGCAAAGCAGATTGAGTCTTGGGTGATGCACGGTTGACCTCATCGGCAAGGACAATATTCGCAAAGATAGGGCCCGGTTCAAATTTAAATTCCTTTGTACCACCCCTCTCCTCGATAATATGCGTGCCGGTAATATCAGCAGGCATCAGATCCGGAGTACATTGTATCCTACTGAAATTAAGGTCCATGGCCTTTGAGATAGTCGATATGGTCAACGTCTTTCCGAGTCCGGGATTACTTTCTACAAGAGTATGGCCATTACATAGTATTGCGATAACGATCTGTTCGATCGTTTCCTTTTGTCCGACTATGATCTTTGACATCTCATTGAACAATGCTGAGAAAGCATCTCCGGCATTGTGATAGGTCTGTGATAGATCGGTTGTATTCACATCGTTAGCAGTCATGTGTTATGCTCCTGTATGCATCCTAGATATTTGTCATGATGTATTAATTATGTATGATCTGATCGTATAATTGCAATGGTTTGTATTATAGTAATAGTATATTTATAGCATACTTACAACATATTTATAATATATATAATTCATTTGTAATATCATGTATGTAGTGCAATATGTCATTTGATCATTTATTTGCAGTCATATCTTCGAAATATGACCGTATGATCGTTTCATAACCTTCTGGTAGTTCCTCGTAGTATGCAGGAGATGACATCGTTCCCACCTCATAAGCCGATGAGCTTTCAAAATCCGGTGGCAGATCCTCTTCATCCTCACTTGGATTAAATCCTTCTCCAGCTCCAGGCGGTAGTGTGAGGTCGACTTCCTCGCCTTCCACCACGATCACGGCGGGTTCACCCATAAGGTCTTCATTACCTGCACCATCACCACTTTCCGCTTCTTCCTCGATCGTGAACATGTCTTCGGCGGTCTCGTTCTCCTGTTGAGGAATGAAGGGAAGGTTCTCAATAACATCTTTCATATAATCGGGTGTGATGTCACTGCGATAATCAGTTATAGTTACATAGCTGAACATTGAAAGTGTGATTATGAGCAATAGGATATTGCTATTGATCCTTTTTTTGTTCAGGAAAGAGGAAGAACTGATCTTGCGGGTATTTACCATGACCGAGCCTACCAGTTCATTGACAATAACATTGTCATCGTTCCGATTATCATAGGCCGTCCTCATGCGTTCTCGAAGGATCGGGAATTTGTCCTCGACAAGGAGAAGTATGTTCAATGACTTATCGCGCAGGTGTAGCACGATCGTGAGCAATGCTGCAAGTATTAAAGAAACAAGTGTCAAGGCAATACTCACAAATGAAACAGATGTACCCAGTATCTGGTATTTTGAGTCTGCATAAAGCTCAAGAGCACGTGACATTGAGAATAGATCGCCCAGATTCAGTACTGTGAAAAGTGTATATAGAAAGATCGCGATCACTGTGAGATCAAGAAACATATAGAACTTGCGATATTTCTTGATAGCATGTTCCTGTGTTTCTACAAATTTCTCAATGTCACTCTTTGTAGCCATAACCATAAATCCTATATTTACCTAACACTCATTCATCCCATGGCATCTCATATCCCGGATATGAACCCAGGATCTTCAGCATTGATACCTTTGAATTAATATCATGGAGAGCATCTTTTATAATTGCATCGCCTAAATCACCAGAAAGATCAATATAGAACACGTAATCCCCCAATGTGCGTTTTGAAGGTCTTGATTCAATACGTGTCAGATTAATGTTCCTTGTAGCAAAATCTCCCAGAATATCGTATAAGGCACCTGGTCGATCCCGATCGAGATAAACTATTATAGATGTCTTATAGCTTTGCCTTTCAGTACCAGCCAACAGTGAAGCACGTTCATCCTCACTTTGGTCAGAGGTAATGGCAATAAATCGCGTGGAGTTTCTCTTTCGATCCTGGATGTTCTCGCTTAACAGGTCAAGTCCATACATACTGGCTGATTCCCGAGATGCAATGGCTGCCATTTCTTCGAACTCATTGGCAAGCTTTGCTGCATGGGAAGTACTCCCCGTAGTTCGGATCTCCACATCCTTGAAGTTTTCTCTGAGATACTGACGACACTGTGCAAGTGCCTGGGGATGTGACAGGATGACCTTTATGCCAGACCGTTTGCCTCTGGATAACAAACAGTGTTCTATAGGAATTACGATCTCGCCAATGATAGTAACATCATTTTCAAGCAGATGGTCGAGTGACACTCCAACTGACCCTTCGATCGAATTTTCAACCGGAACGATACCAACATTCACGGCCTTGCCATCTAAGGCAGAAAATATCCCGGATATATCATTGTAGTAGTTAATAGCGATGTCTACCAAATTTGGTTGTCGGGCTATCCATCCTTTTGCAGCTTTTTCTGAATATGATCCTTCCGGACCAAGAACGCCAATGATCATTATATTGCCTTAACGATCTGATATTAAAAATAACTTGTTACACGGAGGGTTAAAATGGCTCAATATATCCAAAGCATTATTTTAAACTAACATAACATGAATTGTATAAAATATATATTTTTACATGTGTTTACTAATAAATATTATATAATACACATATAACTATGTTAGATTTGTGAGATACTGCAATTGATGCCAAGAGTAATAATGAATATTTGAGGTATATTTAAGATATATTCAAAGTATGTGTAATATATCTAATGTTTTGATATATATTTAAATACATACACATTATATTATCGCTTTTTCATGATCCTGATGATCAAGACCAGACCTGACAGGTTGATCATTATAATTAGCGCAGAGCCTGCCAATCGCATATCCTCTTGATCATGAGCTCCAGATCCATGTTCATCCGGAACAGAAAGTGAACTGAAATGGATCGTCATATCCTCCTGTGCATAGATATCCTTTACCTGTACAGAGGGCGAACCATCTTCCACAATCGATTCCATGCGTATGGTATATCGTTGATCCCTATCCATACCCATAAATACATATTCACTGTCACCAGACGCATGTGCGATGATCCCTCCTTCATTTGAGATATCGATATCACTTTGTGCAGGTGTCACGACCTTCAGGTTCACATGATCTTTAAGTGCAATGGATCTTCCGTCTGCAAAGTACAGTTCATCAGGAATGTTCAATATGCTCAGGATGGTGGGAGCGATGTCTTCCTGTCCGTAACTGTCATTCAATGTTCCGGAAGGGATAGTGGACGAACTGATGACGCATGGGATCATCCGAACTTCGGACATGGATGCGTATTTTTCTGACTGGCATCCGCCACGCGAATCCGGGGACGGAAAGGCCATACCATGATCCGACGTTATCACTAATGCGAGATCGTTCTCAACACATTGTTCATACAGTGGCATCAATATGGTATCCAGATATTCAATGCTCTCAATGTACCCGGAATCTTTACGATAATGTCCCGCAGTATCCACAGCACCTACATTGATTGTCAGGATATATCTGTTGTCGGGAGCGGTTGTGTTCATAGTATCTATAACGTCACTGGCGGTATCAAATGCCCATCGGTTGTAAGCATTATATCGATGGATGGTCCCTTCTGGTTGTTGATCAATATCAGCTTGGGCTGTATCGGCGTGTTGTTGCATGACTTCAGCGATCGATCGTTTCAGGATCGGATAATATGATCCAGGATGATCGTTTGTCAGAACTGTCATCTGCAGATCATTTATGGATGTGGTTGCATCATGTACAACAACATCCTGTTCAGCAAGTAACTGGTCAGAATCGCCCTTTTCCAATATAGCAATGGCAAGGTATCCATTTTCATGCAGGATGTCATATATAGTGGATCCCGGATACGCCACCATCTGTCCATCTGCATCAGAGTTACCGGTAACCAATATTGAATGTCCGGAATCAGAATCGATCCTTGGTGTCATTATGTTGACAATGCGTACGGAGTTCTTGCAGATGAAGGAGAAATTACTTAATTCTGGTTTGTCCAGGACGTTCCCATCAACCGCATGAGGAATTAGTTCTGGATAGACATAGGATGAGCCCAGCCCGTCGACGATCAGGACAACTACACCCTCAGGTGTGTCCACGGGACTGAACTCAATTATTGTTTCAGCGGTGATCGGATGGGTCGAACAGGTCAGTATGAACAGGACAATGGCAATTTGGATCAGGGTTCTAATTCGGTGCAAAGACAATTCTCTCCATATCATTGGACATGGATTGTAACAGGTGTATTAAATGGTAACGATATGTGTCTGCTAAAGAGGAAAGGGGGATGACTGATCGGAGGGATCCGTGTAATCTATATTGATAGTCCCATCAACCAGAATTAACTTACTGTCACCCTTCTTTCAACAGTAACATTAGCCCTAAAGCAAGTCCGTTAAGCACAAATACCCATTCAAAACCCATCTGAATGACAATTATACCTGCAGCTATTGGCACCAGTGCCAGTCCCCCGTAGGTACAGGTGCTGTACATTCCCATAGCAAGCCCACGATTAGTGTTTGCACATGAGACCGCAATGGGCAATCCTACCATTGCAAAACCGGATCCGATCCCTAGAAGCGCAAATCCGACTGGTGCGAACCATATAGCTATCAAGGCACCCAAAGCACCCAGTATGATACCCATTTTGATCATAGTATTATGCTCAAGGGATGTACGTGCTATGAGGATAGATGCCGCCATCGTGCTTATATACATTATAGATATGGATAGACCAAGTTCTGATTTTGTAAGGGTACCAAGACTGTAGTCCGGGTAAAGGGAAAGGAGTACGCCATTCACCCCGAACAGGACGAACACGATGATCCATATCCTGGTCAGTGGCCTGTAAGTGAGCGTCCAGTACGACTCTTTCACATTGTCTACGATCTCTACAAGCGTATCTTTCTGTATCCTATCTGGTGTTTTGGCCGTTTCTCTTGATAGATATATTGCAAAAAGTAATACCACTGACGAAATGGTTGTAAAGATGAGTATGCCATATCTGATGCTGGTGTCTGCGAGAAAACCTGTAAGAACAACACCTGAAGCGAGCCCACCATTAAGGAGAAAATTAAATTCTCCCATATACTGTTTCTTTTTTGGAGATTCCGACAACAGAGAATATGCTGCAGGGAAAAAAGCACCACATGCAGATCCCTCGACAAAACGTGCAACGATCAGGACCCATAGGTTACTTGCAGTCAACAGAAGGACCCCTGATACAAGTGTAAGAAAAAGGCCAAACGTTATGAACCTGACATACCCATACCTGTCCGACAGGATCCCAAATGGTAGCATTGTAATAAGTGCTCCCAGAAAATACGATGAAAAGAGCATGCTCGAGTGGGTAGCATCATACGGGGTCTGTCCGGCATTTACAAGCTCGGGTAGAATCGGTATCACTGCATTGGATAGCCCCATGATCACAAAGACAGATAAGTAGATCAAAACTCTATCCAATTTCATATTAACACTAATTATCCTGTCAAGTATAGAAAAAAGTATTGCCTCAACTGTTATCACACTTAATAATACTTCTGATACGATTGAAATTGAACCAGAATAGAAATAAACTTAGACTTTAACCAGAATTATCTATGTCAAACAAAATACCCCTGTACAAAGGGATTTGCATAATTACCACTTATATGCATGATATACTGAATAATTAATTTCCAGACCTAATAGTTAATTAACAAAAATACCAATAGATTTACCAATAAATTATTGAAGGAACATATATCTCTCTTTGAAATCAAGTTCACTCATTACTGATACAATTCCATCTTCTTCTTTTATGATATATTCGCCAGCTTTGCCTATCACAGCCCCATTGTCAGTAGCTAACTTAAAATCAGCCACCATCTTTAGCGCATGACCAATTGGAACCTGTGAATTTTTAGACTCATGAATCTGGCGCATATCCTTCTTAAAGCGATCCAACATATCAACCTCCATTAATAAGGATAATTCTAATAGCGTATATACTTAGCTGCTAACATTGCATGGTTTTGTATGTGTTCATTTTTTTAATTTTGGTCAGCATACTCATATGACGAGAGTGATAATTTTTGAACAAATATCCATCACTTGAAGGCGCTAGACTCGTGATGAATAAATGTTTTTATAGGAACACACGCATTTCTTGTTGTATATAATCGTAAAATTACACCCATCCGACTCTGTTGCACGCATTGTACATACTCAACAGACTCCAGCAAAGTTTTCAATATAAATACACCTGATCAAGTTAATAAGTAGTCAGATCATGAACAATATAACACTCATCGGTATGGCAGGTGTTGGAAAAAGCACCATCGGAAAATTGCTGGCCAAAAAACTTGGTTATAGTTTTATCGACATTGACCTCATAATAAAGAAAAAGATCGGTACAGACCTGCAGACATTCCTGGATACTGCGAGTGATCGAGCACTGATCGATATTGAACAGGGATCTATCCTGGAGTTGGATTTCCAACCAGATGACCGGTGCATCATATCCCCGGGAGGCAGTGTTGTTTATTCTGAAGATGCAATGCGATACTTGAAAGAAATATCCACGATCGTTTTCCTGGACACATCTTTTAAGAACATCGTCCGCAGGATATCTGATCCATCATCGAGGGGATTAATAGGTTTCAAGAACATGGATCTGAAGAAGCTTTATCAGGAAAGGAATGTCCTGTACAGGAAGTATGCTGATGTTACTATCACAGTAAAAACATATGATCGTAAGTCTGTTGTTGTAGAGAGGGTGCTCCGGGAATTGGAACCATTCCAATGATCCTTAGATTCTGCTTTTAATAATTTATTGATGTCAATTCCACATTCCTTGTGTTTGCTGAAAACAGTGGGATATCAAGAATATCATAGAATTTTTCAACAGCCACGATAGTTCCAATCGGAAAGGATATATTGTTATTTGGAACTATGTTATATGTTCTTAGTTTGATTTGCATTTTTTGTCGAATCAACATTACTAAGTATATTTATATTTATTTTAACTGTAAGTTGAGCAGGAAGAAGGAGATATTATGGAACTTCATGAAATAATACCAGTACTTGAGGAAATTGCCCCCCCGGATCTTGCAGAAGAATTCGATATCGGCAGGATTGGGATAACACTTGATCGTAAGAATGATATCAAGAAGATCGCAGTGGCTCTGGATCCCACAAAATATGTACTCTCCCGGGCTGCAGATATCGGCGCAGACCTGCTCATAACGCATCACACGCTGATCTTCCACCCCCTGAACCTGATCACGAAGCAGCTTGGGGATGTGCTGAAGATCGCCCTTGACAATCAGATATCCCTGTATTCAATGCACACCAATTATGACCGGGCGACTGATGGTGTCAACGACGTGCTGGCACAACGACTGGGACTCACAGAGATCATAGAACTGGATATTGGAAGAGTGGGCAGTATCGATCCCTGCTCCACGGATGTTTTCATAAACCATGTGTCAAAATCACTCAACACCCATCTCCAATATGTGGGACATAAAGATACGATCAAAACAGTGATGGTATTCAGCGGAAGTGGTTTCAGAAGCGAATTTCTGGATGTTGCACTTGAGAACGGTGTTGATGCCTATGTATCAGCCGAGCTGAAACATGATATCATCCGTGATTACAGTGATATTGTGTTGATCGATGCAACCCACTATGCCACAGAGAACCCTGCAATGGAAGTTCTTTGCGGGCGTCTTCAGGACAAACTTGGGATCGATGTTGAGTTCATCGACCATAATCCCCTGATCAGGGTATTGTGATGAACATGCTCTCTGAAGACAAAATATCCAATGAAGATACATCCGAGGATGATATCTCAAATAACGAGATATCCGATGAGGATCTGGATGAATTGATGATAAAACAATCCCAGGACAAGAAACACTGCAAACATCGGGGATATGGTGATTACGAAAGAAAACGTATCTATCGTGGAGTGGATGTCAAACGAGATCATAACAAGGGCATGGATGGTAATAAGGAAGAGGATCAGGACTGATCGAACCCTGTATTCTTTGTATTGTCGATCACACGTTTGCCCCGTGCAGTGGGTACAATAGTCAGTTCCGCATCCTCGAAAGCACCCGCCAGAGTTTCATCTTTTGATATCCGATCCAGTGTGAGAGCTACGGCAGCTACCTCGGAATGTGGCTGGTTACCCACAGCCACATTCCAGTCTGCCAGGTCATATATCTCGGACGGCACCTTCTCAGCACCAACAACGACCATCAATTTGTTACATTCCTGCATCCCTTCCACCGCATCGGGCAGATTGGTACCATACATGCTAAGATGGCACACTTTCCCCCCATGCTCTTTCCATGCCCGAATCTCTTTTTTCCAGTTTACATCGTTGTTAACATAAAATGTCCCGCCCCATCGACCGGCCACATCCTCAATGGCCGCCTTGATCCCTTTATCGTTGGATGCGAGTAACATCCCTTCTGCACCCAGAGCCCGCGCTGTAAGACCCACATGAGTGGTGATCCTCTTATCACGTTCCGGGCGATGACCTATCCGGAGTATAACTATGTGCTGCATGTGAAGTGAAATGGAATGATGCTTATTAAACTCTCCGCATCAATGGAACAGTATCAAGCATCAACATAGTACAGATGCCTCCTGTCCGGACAGTACATATCCAAGTTGATCTTGAGTCCCTGGACCAAATCACAACAATGGGCTGCAACTACCCCAAAGCAATCCATGAGGATATGACATAGCTCACGGGTGATGATCCCGTTGTACACGTGCCCTTCCAATTCTTGAAGCACAGTGGTTGCCATCTCTTCTTCGGATATGGTCTCATCTACGTCGATGCGTATGCTGATATGCTCAGTCGCACCGCTACACACACTGCCTGTGAGGAGGGGAGAGCATCCGAATACCAGCGCATGGGCTTCAAGTATTGGAGATTCGCGGGACCGATCGATTCACATTCCCATCCGGATCACTCCGCGGTGGTCGGCAATGTGTACGAGTACGACACCAAACAGAGCAACCTCGCGCTGCAGCTGCTCCACGAACCGAATTGCAGGCATCGACAGATCGTATAAAGCCATCATCCACGAGCATGAGGATAAGATCGAACGACGTGATACCTAAAGAGGCGATCGTAACATCCGGCAACCACTCCCGATCACCACGCATGGCGTATACGGTCACTGCGATAAACGGTAAAACACAGACACCCGTCACGCTTTCTTCATGCTCACCCAGAACACACTCCCTTTCCCCTGCAGGTTGTTCTCAACTCCCACATCCCCGCCATGCAGATCAATGATCCGCTTGACGATGGCAAGACCCAATCCACTTCCTTTGACACCTTTCTTGCTGACACGTTTATGTCGATCAAAGACAAGGGACTTGTTCTCATCGGAGACCCCCTCACCAACATCTGTGACCATAACCTTCCACATATCTCCGGCATCGATCACATCTATCTTAACGCGACTGCCAGCCGGACTGTACTTGATAGCATTGGAGAGAAGATTGACAAACACATCCTCGATCAAAGGATTGACATGTGCAGGATATGGACCATCGACAGGAAGTTCGATGTTCATCTGCTTATCTCTGGACTCATGCTCAAGGCTGGATACAGCTTTCTTCATGAGTGATCCAATGTCTGCTTTTTCAAGCTGAATGCTATCAGTGGAATCAAGTTTCGAGAACTTGGACGCATTCCGGATCATCTCAATAAGTCGTGTATTGCTCTGCTTGATCTTTTCGAGTTGAC
>JAIOTO010000125.1 GCA_021106765.1 Methanosarcinaceae archaeon | reverse complement strand
GAAACCTACACCACCAGACATGTATGATCCAAGCCATATCTGATCGTAGAGCATGCATCCTGCACCTACTACCTCAAGGGTCACATGTGCCGGATCATTTTCGTCCACACGGCTTGTCTGAACGATATCTGCCAGGCTACCGAAAGCAATTCCACCAGGCTCGTTAGGTGCTCTTGCACGTCTTGCTGGAAGCATGTCACCCATGGAGATAACACCTGCGTGTTTTGCAGCATATGACAGATCTGCCACTGCTGCCTCACCGGCGCACATTCCATATGCGGAAATATAGGACATACCGACCTGCATTGCCATCCATCTGGTGGTCTGACCACCATCTGTGGTCCTGCTGACCACTGTTGGGATATGGGCTGCCTGCCAGCTTGTATTTCCGACAGCTGCTTTGATCTGCTCTGCCTGTTCCGCTGGGAACTGCTTGTTGATGTCAATAAGGAACTGATCATCGATCTCGTCTGCAAGTTCGTCGTCACCAGTGAACATTTTCACGTAGCAATCATCGACAAGTGCAGGATGGGTCTCGACCATGTGTTCCTGAACGACCGCACCGCCAGGTAGGGCATGGTTGAGAACTTCGAGATAGTGGTTGATGGTCTCTGGTGTGACCTCCATACCCAATCTTTTCTCGAGGGTCTCGTGTGCCATGTCCATACCTACGACACAGGTCCTTCGGATGTCATCCCACATCTGCTGCATTGCAGCATTGTTGACGTAGTGCAGATCATCGCTCTCGACCATAATGTCAGTACCGGATATGAAGGATGGAGTCAATGCCCTCTGACCGAGTGGAATACCACCACAGTGCATCATAGGATTGTATCCCGCAAGTCCTCTCTTGTCGGCTAGATCCTTACCGGCCTTCCTCATTTCGACCTTTCGTGGATTCTGGTCAATACCGAGACGGAAGTACTCGACTCTCTTGTCGGTGATCTCTCCGCCTTCCATTTTGTTTGAACCATGTTCTTTTGTGAACTTGATCTCCAGGTCTTTCTGGAACATTCTCTTTCTATCGTCTGCCATTTTATATCACCTCATCACTCTGGCTTGAATCCATATTTCGTGCTCAGATCGAATATTGCATGAACCCATTCGATGACCTCTTTGTCATCCCTGAATGCGACATTGTCCACACGGTAAATAGTGGTCCTCTTTGCAGCCTCAGCCTCAGACATTGGTTTACCGATCTCGACCTTCTTGTCGATCGGCCTGCCGACCTGATCCTTATGCATGATGACGGTTCCATTCTCCAGGCGGCACCTGTCGAGCATATCGAACATGATACCGTCTTCTGGAAGACGCAGTGAATGACCGTGAACTGTTGCACCGCGCAGACTTGCGAGTGCAGGACAGGTCATTTCGGTCTCTATCTGGAACTTTGCCAGCTCTTCCATATCTCTCTCACGTGCCTCAACGACCTGACGACCGGACAGTGTACCTGGGTCAACGCCTCTGAAATTGATAGCTGCGTTGTATGACCTGAAATATGGTGTTGCCGGTGCGTTGTACATTGAGTCAACGAACTGTACGTATCGTATCCTGTCACCAGCTTTGGCACCAGGGGTTGGTTCTACAACTTCTCTGACAGAACATTCTGGTTCGCCCATTTCAGCAAGTGGGGGATGTGTGCTTGGGTAGTCACTACCCGGTGCACGGTGTCCAAGTACCAATGTCAGATCGTCATCAGAGATCTCCCTGAGCTTCTCGACATTGCCTGACATGTGCTTCCTTCTGTTTTCTGCAACAGATGTTGCACCTGGATAATATTGTGCTTCATATGCCATGTAATTACACTCCTTTGATATCTATTGATCTCATTGTGGTTTTTACGGATCTCACAAGTTCGTTCAACTTATCTCTGGGACAAGTTTCCCCTCGTGTTACTCCTGTCACAATTTCCATTATTTTCCCTTTAGTTTGAATCTCGTCATCTTTTGGCCTTACAAGTCTTGTCATTACACCGGCACGTGCAAGATCCTCGAAATCGACGGATGTCTGACACACCACTATCGCCGGTATTTCTGCTTCTTTCAATATTTCCCGTACCTTCTTGACCACATGGTCTCGTATATTACCCACATGTATCACAGCCAGTTTATGCCTTGAGATCTGTGTGATCTCCTCCGGGGTAATCCCGAAAGATCCTGATTTCATATCCGCATCAGGAATACCTGATCCGGAATTCAGGACAAGTACACTTACCTGTATCTCCTCTCGACGCATACCGTATGTCAGTTCACATATCGGTTTGGTGATATGCCTTCGACCCGGACTCATTGCAACTGCGATGACATCCGACCTGCCTGTCTCAGAGATAGTGCCTCTCTGTGCGAGACCTCCGCCTCTTCCAAGACCCATGCCGTGTCTGCAATCTACAACCTGTGTTTCCCGGTCAAACATTGATATCATTCCATTGATCTTAGGAGACACACGCGGTTACCGACCTTTCCTTTCGGATCAGCAAGACCAAGCATCCTTGGATCTGCGTCAGGTCCTCTTCGCGCGTAATCAGAGACAGTCTGTTTCGTTTGCAAGAACAGGCCTTCTTTAAGGTCGAATCCACAGGAAATTACTCGATCGCATATTTCCTGTACCTTCTGTTTAACCTCTTCATTGGCCAGTTCCAGTCGAATTCGACCAACAAGAACAGTAAGTTCCAGATCCTCATCTGCAACACTGATGTGTTCCCTGAACTTGTGATCAACGATCTCTCCTTTTGCAGGACCGAATGGAACTTCTATTGGTAAACGTGGACCGTGTACAAAGGCTCTCATGATCCCATCGACAGCACTCAGCTCGTTAATGAGATTCTTTGCAGTTTCAGGTTTGAGAAATCTCTGTGGGAATATCTCTACTTGTACTGGATTTTCTGTGTCTGAAGCAGAAGTGATCATTTTGTATATACCTTCAAGATGATTTGATGTTCAATACTTAGAGGGTCTCTGCAATTGCATCGATCGGTTCTCTGAACTCTTTGATCGATCCAAACACATCGCCGATAAGGCCAGATGTCTTTTCGATGGTGAACATCTGAGTGCCTGCATCGAGTGATACTGCTGCAGATACGCATGGAATTGCGAATCCACGGGAGTGCCTGGTCACAACGTGATTACCGTTGAATATCCCTGGTCCGCCGCCACCATAGATGGAGTGACTGAAGAAGGAGAATCCAACTGCTGTACCCTGAGCACGACCCATATCACAGCCAGGTAGACCTGTTTCCTTTTCAAGGATATCGTTGAAGTACAGGATGGTCGAGGATACATTCTGTGCTGCCCTGCCGGCACCACAGTTTACCATGGTTGCTGCCAGCTGACCGGCTGCAGCGTATGCGTTCCACATGGAAACGTCATTTGCCTTGTAGAAGTTGTATCCGGATGGTGCGGTATGGTCGACTTCGATCACGCCATTCTCAATGGCTTTCTCGACGGTTGATGTTACCACAGTACCAATTGTACCAGTCTTACCGTTCTCTTTGACCATTTCATAGACCAGGTTGTTCCCGTTGAGGCCCTGCAGTCCGAAACCAAGAAGCTGGTGCCTCTCAAAGATACCTACTGCATTACCCATCTCGTACATACCAGTCTGCTCATAGATAGAGGACAATGCAGCTGCATTCATTGCTTTCTTATGGGTGATTGCTGCAATGTGGTTTGTCATGATGTTCCTCAAGGAATATCCCAGACCTTCGTTCTGCTGTGGAATACTGAGGATGGATGCTACGTTACCGCCTGCCATGTCCATTGTCTGTGGGTATGCACCCCAAACAGCACCTTTTATGGTTGGTGCATCGAACATGTCAGTGTTGAACATGTCAATAATAGTCTGGACGATTGCGGCTCCACCAACGGTACTTGCTGATACGAAATCTGCACCTGCATTTGTCCGTGCGGTAGGAACCTGTACAAGCAGCTGCTTTCCGCCACCAAGTACTTTGATATTTGTGTCGTCATCGTCATCGACCTTCACAAGATTCGCGACGGAATCTGCGATGGCGCCTGCGTTGGCAACAATATCATATTCAAGTCCACGACCCATGATATGACGACCTTTTCCGCCGAATTTACCTGTAGCAAGTCCTTTTTCAATACCTGCAAGGTTGATTGCAACGGTCCTCTTCGTATCTCTAATGATACGTCCAATAGCTGCGTTCTTTGTTGGAGCAAGCTCCTTTATGTCAACGCCGCTCTCTAACAACTTACCTCTGTCATTGTAGATGTCTAGTTTGTCAGACACGTATTTTCCTCCATGAATTTGTTTATAAGAAAAAACCCTCTGTTGAAGACAATCACTGTCGAGTGCAAGTGGTATGGTATGTATAGTATGCACTTAACCGTGGCCAATCCCCAGTCGGTTTTTCCTCTAACTTAGCATACATGCAATTGGTTGTGTGTTATTAAACCTTTTGCTTATTTTCTGAAAATCTGTTGTATCGCAGGACATCAGACATGATGGATCGACCTGAATTAAACCTTGTTTAGTCATTACCACAAAGGTTTAGTACCCCTTATTACCGTATCCCCATAACCATGGAGATCGTTGCAGACGTTGGAGGAAGTCCCGGCATTGACTGTCGGGGTTTTTGTAAATACTGTTATTTTAAGAAAGTGAAGGACGTGCCTCCTTTTGGGTGTAAGTACTGTTTTCCATTCACAAAAGGATGTGATTACTGTACAAGAGGCGTAAAGGAATCCTATTCCGGATTTAAACCTGCGCAGATGGTGATACAGCAGGTATCACAGGCACTCCATTTCAAATCGGAGGATGTGGACAAGTTCACGATCAGTGGTGGAGGCGACATCAGCTGTTATCCCGAGCTTAAGGACCTGGTACAGTTCCTGTCCCAGTTCGGGCAGCCGATCCATCTGGGATACACCAGTGGAAAGGGTTTCACCGCACCGGATGATGCCCGGTTCTTCATTGAACACGGCGTGAGCGAGGTATCGTTCACCGTATTCGCAACCGATGCCCTGTTGCGGAGAGAGTACATGGGTGACCCGGAACCCGAAGCATCGCTCCAGGTCCTCCGTGACTTCTGTGCTCATTGTGAAGTATATGGAGCGATCGTGGTAATACCCGGGATCAATGACGGCGATATCCTGGAGCGTACCCTGTCCGATCTTGAAGAGATGGGGGCCACAGGTGCCATACTCATGCGGTTTGCCAATTCCAGAAGCGAAGGACTTATTCTTGAGAATGCCCCTGTGATCGAAGGTATAACCACACACACGATCGAGGAGTTTACCAGTATTGTGCAGCAGGCTGCTGCCATGCACAGCATGCGCATCACAGGTACGCCTCTGGAGGACCCGCTCATAGGATCACCATTCGCTATCCGAAAGGATGAGACAGCCCTCTCATCCTTGCCCAAAATAACGAAAAAGGCCACCATCATAACAAGCAGGGCCGCAGGGCCTCGCCTGCGAGAGATCTTCAACTGGCTTGGAGACAGTGTCAATGTAGTATCTGTGGACAAGGATATCGGATGCCTGATAACCATCGACGATCTCCGATCGCTGGACCTGTCAGATATTAAAGAGACCGTGATAATACCAGGACGAGCATTCGTCCATGATCCTGAGGCAAAGGCTGCACTGAACCGTGACGGTATTGACAGACTTGTCCGTCGGGGGCCGGATCAACTGACCTACGATGGGGAAATGTCAATAGGTATAACAAAAAATGCAGTACTTGATCTTGAGATAGAGCAATTCACAGAACTGATACAGCATATCAATGCCATTGGTATGCCCATTACATAAAATCGGAGAGTCCCATCTGCCTGGACCGGTCATTCTCAAAAAGGGATTTGATATCATATCCGATCAGTTCTATCCGCTGTTTTGTATAATCTGATACATTATAATCCTCAGCGGTCTTCATTGATACCTCCAGGTACTTCTTAACAGCACCCTCATGGACCGTGAGTATCACACGCCCATTACATTTCGGACAGCTGCCTGTAAGAGGAGGACGCCTGAACTTGGCCCCACATTTGATACACCGTGTACTCTGCCGGGAGAATGCCCGAAGGTTGCCGTACATATCCGGAAGGAAATGAGAGGTAAGGACACGTTCTGCTACATCAGCCTCATCGACAGCGCGTATCTTTGTTCCAAGTGATAACTGGGCATCCATCTTCTCAACCATGCTCCCAAGTGTCTTATATGCACTTTTCGGGGGTCCTGCGGCGATATCTGACGTAGCATGCGTGAACATGAACCCATCATACTGTTCGGGCGTAGCGAGACGGCCGCTGACAAGGTCCATAATATCTTCCAGTTCCTTGGGATTGGTGAACGTCTGTGTCGCTTCGTAGAACTCAAGAGGATAGGATGCACAAACATCAATATTATGAGCCTCCTTGTCCACCTCCCGCGGATCTATATGGGTGGTCAGTACAAGGGGGGCATCCATCTTCCCACCTCGCCTATCGGGAAGATACTCGTGTGAGAAATTAAGCATGCCATCCAGGAGAAGCATGACACAATCTTCATCCCCATCACAATTACGACGTTTTGCCGCATGGAAGTACGGATGCGCATATCCTACCGCTGCTTTTGTAAAACCGATCAGTCGTCCCAGGACACCAGCTGATGTGTGAGGAGCGAGCCCGATCATCAGTGTGCCCACAAGATCATCGATGGTCTCAGCATTGTAATAAGGTTCAAGCTTATAGTATTTGACAAGAAGATCATCAATATAATGACTGATGCGAAGGATATATTCAGCCGCATCATACGAGACTACGAGATCCTGCACCCTCAAGCAGAGCACCTGTCCATCCTCGGTCAACGGTTTATCATGTATGTCAACGGTATAGCCAAGTTCACGCAGTTTGCTGGCGGAAACACCGAGTTCACATGGTCTGATGTGTGTTAAGGGGAGATCGGACATATCATAGCGTACTGTTCCGTCCTTGAATGTGAAAATATCATGTTTGGCACGGAGTATCCCTTTCTCCAGTGGTTCAGGTGTCATATGCTTTGACATCATTCGTTTAACACCCTTGAACGAATCCAGGTTGTCCCTCTCCCCGATCTTCTCAAAAGCTCTCTGATAGATACCTTTGAAATCGATGTTCTTTACGGATGAACAGGTGGTGTTCGAACCACATTTCGGACAGACTTCCTTGTTCACCGATATACCACATCGGGGACAGAACAGTTTAGGTAACGTGAATTCTCCACAATCGCACCTGAATTCATGTGTCTGCGTTCCACAGGCAGGACAGATGCGGTTACCGATCTCCACGCGTATCGTCCCTACCTTGCTGTTCGCAGAGGCTTTGAAGCTGGCAGCATCCTTCATCTTCCGGGTATTACCGGCAGAATCCCCGATCGGGAACAGGGCATGAGGAGCAGGAGACATTTTGCGCTTGTTCGATTTTTCAGGTCGTCCCATCCGTGCACCGATACGCATGGGCGCACGTGCCCTGACCGTCCAGCCGGAAAGTTCGTTGACACACTCAAGCACATCCTCGCTATTGAGAGTATCCCAAGTGCGGGTAAGATCGCCATCAAGTCCAAGGCAGTGTACGAACGGCAGGGGATGGTCGATGTAGATCACTCCGTCACGCACCCTGTACAGGACAAGTAGATCCTGGAGGATCGTCCTGACACCTGTAGAGATCGCCTCATTGAACGGCAACATCAGAACAGAGGGGTCCTGATCAAGGGTGCCGTTCTTTGAAGTAAAGTCTGCAAGCAAGGTGAACTCATCGATATTGATGTCGTGCCACAGGTATGTGAATTTCGGATGCAAAGGTATCCCAAACGTATCAGCAATCGCAATTGCGACCTCCTGCGAAGGGGCCTCCAATCCGTCAGAGTCTTGTTCAGGAACCGCTCTTCGATATTCCTGTATCCACCATTCGAAGCAGTATGTTGCCGGAATTAGGGGATGGTTGTTTTCGAGAAAGTCGCCATAATTTATCAGGATCTCCCCAATATCGATAATGTATTCTATCTGGGAATGCAGTTCAAGTGCCTGCTCCTCATCATCGATCCTTATCACATCTCCACATTTAAGGCGTACTGTTGGTCCCTCTATGGAATCCACGGGAGCCATGCCGGCCGCCTTTCCGGGGCGTTCGACCTTGATCTGGGTACCTGGCGCAATGAAGTTGTCCATGACCACCATGCCCGCAGGACTTATGCCAGCTGATGCAAAGGAAGTATTGCGAGAGCGTCCGTAACGTATCCGAAACCCTCCCGGACGAGACGGATAGGAAAAAGCCGGACGCCCTGCTATCAGATCGCGCAGATACTTATCCTTGGGCTTGATCTGCACGGTATTATTCTGATCATCATCACTGCTTTTGGCACCGCCGATCAGCGTGTCGAGCCATTCCCAACCATCGATCTTAAGCTTACTGACATGTTTCTGTATCTTCGGTGCTTTCAACGCCAAGCCCTCTGCCAGCACGAGCGCCATTCCTCCACGAATACGGTTCGTCCCTACCCTGTCAAGATTACGGTATCCTTCCACCTCTTCCTGTTCGGTGGGCTCACCATCAAGACATATGGGACAATTCTCGACGATCAGTTTGATCTCATCCTCGGAAGGCATGTATTGCAACGTGGCAACCCGCCGGTACAGGAGGATCTCCTCAACGTAGCGTTCCACCTCTTCTTTGCGAGGTTTATATCGATCGATACCCACTCCCCGGCGGACGTAATCTCCAACAAGTACGGATAACGCCTGGGCGGTACCACCTGCACTACGTATGGGACCGGCATAGAATATTTTGATATACTCGGTACCATCATCGTTCTTTGCTATTTCCACCCGGTCAATTCCCTCAATGGGGGCAGCGACCACTCCTTCGGTAAGCATTGCCACCGATACGCGAATGGCAGCTTCAATGGCCTCGGCCTTTGAATCAAACTCGCCGGTTTTTCCTTCAGCTACATCCCGGCCCAGTGCCAGCGCACCTTCCTCCCGTGACATAGTTAGTTCCAGTTTGCGTATGCGTTCAGCCACCCCCTTTACACCGATGAGGTTCTCCACCCTGTCAGCCAGGTCCTTGGCAAGGGGTATCTCCACCGTTGGTTTCGGATCTTTGCCGCATGAGCGTGCAGCATTCGCTATCTCGATCTCATGTAATAGGGTGGATTCAAGCTGATCGAAATAATCCCGCATTGGGCCACTAGCCACGTTCTCTGCCATGTTCTGGTATCCTTATGTGTTACGCGTTAATGACGCAGATAATAAAAATATGTTGTCATGCTACTTCACATGCATGACATTTGTAGTTATAGGATCGGATCACAATTGCCTTCATTATAGTAGAGGATGTTTATATATAGGTTGAAAGTCCATCCAGTGTCATATTGAGAGACAGATATTATGAAACGAACAATCCTTTCGCTAATGCTAATCTCCATACTGTTCATAAGCCCGGTAGGTGCGACCTTACTCACAGATCTGAATGTATCAGTGACAGAATACAATCAGAACGTAGACAAAGCACCTGAATTTATGCACAATATGTTTGGCGATGAGACGATCCATCTTATTATTGCTATGAACGATGGCAGCATTCTTGAATTGAAAGCAGTTACTGAGAGTATTACGGTTATCGAGTTGGAAGAGGCGGTAGTTGATGAGGTCTTCGATGACGCGATCACGATCACTACTGACGAGAACACGGTTCGCTCTATCATGGACTCGCAGTCACCGGCAGATACTTTCATAAATGCCTGCCTGGATGAACAAATTGACGTTAATATGTTTGGCCTCCTTGAGAACGTGACGTTCGTGGGATGGACCGTTATAATGAAGATAACCAGATTCCTGGGTCTCTTGTGACCCATTTGATATTTCAATCGATGTTCTTTTTCTGGTACGCTTCACGCGGATCTTATATTGATATATAGACATAATGTTGACCGGACAGTCGTACTATTTTATTGAAAGGATATTTTAAGAGTTACCAGAAACTACATAAGAGTCGCTGTACAATTAGGTATAATTCTACTGATCAAACCCAATGACAATTTGCAAAGGGTCTTTCATATTACATATTGGAGGTATATCGATGACAGTGAAAATCACAGACACCATTTTGCGAGATGCACACCAATCGCTTCTTGCCACACGTATGCGAACACGCAACATGTTGCCGATCATTGATAAGCTAGATGATGTCGGCTATTATTCCCTTGAAATGTGGGGAGGCGCAACCTTTGACACCTGCATAAGATATTTGAACGAGGATCCCTGGGAGCGTCTGAGGGATATCAAGGAACGCATGCAAAATACTCCTGCTCAGATGTTGCTGAGGGGACAGAACCTTGTCGGATACAAACATTATCCTGATGATGTTGTTGAGCAGTTCGTAACCAAAGCCCATGAAAATGGGATCGATATATTCAGGATATTCGATGCCGTGAATGATATTCGTAATATGGAAACGGCGATCACTGTCGCAAAGAACATAGGTGCCAACGTGCAGGGTACCATTTCCTACACCATAAGTCCGGTACACACGGTGGAGAAATATATCGAATTTGCAAAAGAACTTGCAGATCTGGATTGTGATGCTATCTGTATCAAAGACATGGCCGGTCTGCTGGCACCGCACCAGGCATCGACCCTTATCAGATCTCTAAAGGAAGAGGTAGGTCTGCCCGTAGTCCTCCACTGCCACTGTACATCGGGAATGGCCCCCATGAGCTATATGGTAGCCTGTGAGGCAGGAGTGGATGTACTGGACACAGCCCTTTCGCCCCTGGCAGGAGGTACATCCCAACCACCTACAGAGTCAATGATCGCAGCTCTCAAGGATACTCCATATGATACAGGTCTTGATCTGAGTAAGCTAACCGATGCAGCCAGCTATTTCAAGGACATCAAAAGAAAATACAGCGGAGTCCTGGATCCCATATCGGAGCAGATCGACACGAACGTGTTGATGTACCAGATACCTGGAGGAATGCTTTCCAATCTGGTCTCACAGTTAAAGGAGCAGAATGCTCTTGACAGGTATGACGATGTGCTCACAGAGATGCCAAAGGTTCGGGAAGATCTCGGGTATCCACCATTAGTAACGCCTACCAGTCAGATCGTAGGTAGTCAGGCAGTCCTCAACGTTTTGATGGATGAACGCTACAAGGTAGTTCCCAAAGAGGTCAAGGATTATGTACGTGGTCTGTATGGACGATCCCCGGCCCCCATCAGCCCTGAAATTATCGCAAAGATCATTGGAGATGAGGAACCGATCACTGTGCGGCCAGCCGACCTTCTGGAACCCGAATATGAGAGGATGAAAAAGGAAGCTGAAGAAAAGGGACTTGTCACCAAAGAGGAGGATATACTGACATATATCCTTTACCCGGCGATCGCTCCAAAGTTCCTGCGGGGTGAAGCGGAAGAAGAAGAGCTTATTCCGACATCAGATACACCGGCAATTCTGTCGCATGCTGCCATACCCACCCATTTCAAGGTAGAAGTGAACGATGAAATGTTCGATGTTGTTATCGAACCTGTGGGCGGAACCATGGAAATCGTTGAAAGCTGTCCTAAAGTCTGTGAAGGTGGCGTGAGTAGCCACATGCAGGGGATGGTACTATCTGTGGATGTAAATATTGGTGATGAGGTAAGCGAAGGTGACAAGGTCTGTGTCATTGAGGCTATGAAAATGGAGAATACCATCCATGCCCCACACGACGGGATTGTGAGAGAGATATTTATCTCCGATGGCGATTCGATTTCCAGCGGAGACATATTGATGTCAATTACTTAAATAGACCCGGAGGATTACCATGTTCAAAAAAGTACTTGTCGCGAACAGGGGCGAGATCGCCATACGGGTAATGCGTGCCTGTAAAGAATTGGATGTGTCTACAGTGGCAGTCTATTCGGAGGCTGATAAGGAGGCCCTATTCACGAAGTATGCCGATGAGGCATATTTCATTGGTCCTTCGCCATCCAGTAAGAGCTACCTGAATATTGATAAAATATTGGACGTTGCTGAAAAAAGTGGAGCCGAGGGCATCCATCCCGGATATGGGTTCCTGTCCGAAAATGCTGAATTTGCCCGGGAATGTAAGAAAAGAGGCATTGTCTTCATCGGCCCCTCCAGTAAAACGATCGAGCAGATGGGAAGCAAGATCGAAGCCAAGACCCTCATGATCAAAGCAGGCGTACCGGTAATACCCGGTGATGATCGAGCGGTCGAGGATGCTGACACTGCAATGGATATCGCAGATTCCATAGGTTACCCGGTCATGCTCAAGGCATCGGCCGGAGGCGGTGGGATAGGTATGAAGATCGTATATTCAAGGGATGAGGTTGCGGATACACTCTCATCGGTCAGGGCTGTGGCAGAGTCCACCTTTGGCGATTCCACCGTGTTCATCGAGAAGTATCTTGAAGAACCCAGACATATCGAGATCCAGATACTTGCAGACAGTTACGGGAACACAGTATATGTATCTGACAGGGAATGCTCGATACAGAGACGACATCAGAAGTTGATGGAGGAAGCCCCCTCACCGATCATGACACCAGAGCTCCGAAAAAGGATGGGAGAGGCTGCAATAAAGGTTGCCAAGACAATAGGTTATGAAAGTGCGGGAACGGTTGAATTCCTCTATTCAAAGGGCGATTTCTATTTCCTTGAGGTAAATACGCGTTTACAGGTGGAACACAGCATCACTGAAATGGTGACCGGTATTGATCTTGCAAAGGAACAGCTTCATATTGCCTGTGGCAGGGAACTGCCGTTTAAGCAAGAGGATATCAAGATCAATGGTTGTTCTATTGAGTGCCGTATCAATGCCGAGGATCCTCTGAACGATTTCGCACCATCACCAGGAAAGATCCTGCGTTACCGATCACCCGGAGGTCCTGGCGTTCGTGTCGATAGTGGAGTGCATATGGGATATGTAATATCCCCTTTCTATGATTCAATGGTAGCAAAGTTGTCTGTGTGGGGCAGGACCCGTGATGAGGCAATCGCCAGGATGAAACGAGCCCTCTTTGAATATGTGATCACAGGTGTTACAACGAACATTCCATTCCATGAGGTTGTACTGGACAATGATGCCTTTATAAAAGGGGAATTGACTACCCATTTCATAGATGATCATAATATACTGGCTGATGTTGTAAGTATGGTTGAACATGATTCGGCCAAAAAGGGCACCCTGGCTACTGCCTTATATGGTGACGATAAGAATAACGACAAGAAGATAGCAGCCATCAGTGCTGCAGTCGGATCTTACGTACAGACTTGCAAAAAGCAATATTCAGAAAAATAAAAAATCGTCGGGGGATGATCTTGGAAGATAAGAAAGCAGGGATAATCCGTTCACTGAGAGACGCAGGAGAAAAGGCTGTATCCGGGGAGGAACTTGGTAAAACGATCGGAACATCCAGGACCATGGTATGGAAATACGTCAAGATGCTACAGGATGAGGGTTACGTCATCGAATCATCTCCCGGAACCGGTTATGTGTTGCGATCTATACCCGATAAGCTCTATGCAGAGATAATCAGGATCGGTCTTGATACTGATGTTATCGGACATGAGATACATTACTTTGATGAAGTGGACTCGACGAACAATGTTGCAAAGGAAATGGGACACAATGCACCGGAAGGTACGATAGTAATATCCGAGATCCAAACAAGTGGACGTGGTCGCAAGGGTCATCAATGGGTTTCACCTTATGGCGGCATCTGGTTGTCTATAATCCTAAAACCCACAATATCTCCCAGACATGCCTCGAGGATGACACTGGTGGCAGGGATTGCCGTGGTCAATGCTATGAAAAAGCTCGGTGTCACAGCATCCCTCAAATGGCCTAATGACGTACTCGTCAAAGGAAAAAAAATATGTGGGATACTGACGGAAATGGATGCAGAGCCCGAACATATTGATTTCGTGGTCGTTGGTATAGGGATCAATGCGAACATTAATCCAGATGCCATGAACGAGGAACTGAGAAAGACTTCCACCAGTTTAAGCATTGAACTGGGAAAGAGAATCGATCGAGCAGATTTCGTCCAAAGCATCCTGTATGAACTTGAACAGGAATATACCAAATTAAGTACTCAGTCGTTTAGTTTTATACTTGAAGAGTGGATGTCAAAGTCGGACACTATTGGCAGGCGGGTTCGCGTGATAACACCTCAAAAAACAATAGAAGGTAACGTGACAGGTATCACTGCAGATGGTGCTCTTGTCCTGGAAAAGGGGGATGGGACGTCTGAAGAGATTATAGCTGGTCAATGCATTTATCTGTGATAGTAAGTAGCCCCACGATAAAAACGTGGGTTTCCTGCTGAATAAAGTGTGATATGGGGGACATATGAATTACAGTAGAGCAACAGATTTGTTGTGCATATTCATTATAGTCATATTGATGGTTTTCACTGGTCAGACTAGTGCTGCTGAGGATGATGTATTGCTCAACGGTACGGGTATCTATATTGAGACAGGTGATGCCTGGACGTTCGAGCAGGGCTATTCATTTGTTATCAGGGGGGTGAATGAGGATAATAGCAAGGTGTGGGTGGACCTGTGGTTAGATAATAACAATACGCAGGACATGATCATGCAACCGGGTGAGATGTTTGTTTATTCTACCAGTTCAGGTGAGATATTGAATATAACACTTGATTCCATATATTATGGACCCGAGGGAGAACTTGTTATGTTCAAACCAGTGTACCAGTATCTGGATCCTGAGCTACCGGAACCGAGCTACATAGGAACTGAGGACATAAATATTTCGACGAACAGTTCTTCTGAGCCAAAAGGGGATGAGGACTACAAAGTCAGTGGTTTCGAGATATCCATGACAATTTTATGCCTGTTGTTCGCAATACTCATCTCCCGCAAAAAGGAATTTTAAGCTGTGTGTCTGTCACGATGGATAAACACCGATATTTTAATAGTAATCACAGTTTAAGATCCCCTTTCTCCATTAAGATACGAAGGTCGTCCAGGCTCATTTTACCTGTTTTTTCGAACTTCTCTTTGGCAACATTGTGTTTTTCTTCTTCCTTTACATCATTCTTTTCAAGTTGTATATCATTAAGTTTGTCAAGATATACGCTGAGCTCATCTCTTAATTGTGAGATCTTTTCTTTTAAAGGATCGATCTTCTCACGTATGGGAGCCTGTACCTTATATGTATCAATTATCTGAGAATGGTATTTGTCGGCTTCCTTCCTATACCCATCTATCTCATTATAAAGATCGATCATTGCAAGATGGTGTTTTTGAGATTCATCTGCAAGGGTATGTATCTGCGATCCTATATCTCCTCCTGCATCATAAACACCTTTAGAGGAATCGTAGGCTTGCAGGATATTCTTGTGCACCGCATCTGCAGAGGATGCAGCTTCGAGACGATTTTGGAGTTGGGTCAATCTATCAAATATGTCGATCTCATGTTCTAGCGGTATATCACCATTCAGAAATTTATCAAGTTCAGCAGCGTATGCTTTTGATAAAGACTCCACACTCCCTTTTGATAACTTATTGAACTCATCACGTTTTGTCTTCATCTGAGAAATATCACTGGTAACGTGATCCTGTTCCTTCCTAATAGTATCCCTTGCTGTTTTAAGATCTGATATCTTCTCATTTGCTGCATCTCGTAGTTTTTTCTCCTCACGTGCTTTGCCGACAAGTTGACGAACCTTTTTATTAAGTTCATCTCTTTTTTCCTTCAACTCGTCAACATTGGTGCGGTGAAGCCTCAGTTCCCTGAATGCAGATTTCAAACCATGTTCACTGTGGGATATCTCAGTCCTGTATTCATTGACCTTATTCTTCAGTTCCTTTTCGGTGGTCATTGATGAGTTATCGCTCATGAGCTTGCCCCCTTCTGATCAGTGGTCATGTTCGATTGTTGTTCCCAGTAAGTGAGAGCTTCCTTGTGACTCTGTATCCTTCGATCAAGCCAGCTGTGGCGCGGGCTTATTTCACTTAATTCCTTTGTCAGTCCTGCGTGCTCATGATCAAATCCACGATCACTGCCTTCAATTGATCGATACTCAATGCTTGATCCAAGTCCTTCATCGATCAGTGCCCTGATATGGACAACATCTTTCTGGACATCTTCTTTTTGCGGCATGTTTGCCAATCGTTCGTTGATCAATATTGCGACAGCCTTTTCCTGAGCCACATCTTTTGCGCGTTTAAGATCAGCGATATTGTCGTTTATGAAGTGCATAAGCTTGTTATCAAGCAGATTACCATTCTCAAGGGAGTACATATCTGCCAGCATAGTCTCCGCCTGGTGGTATAGTTGCTGTCGTTTTTCTCGCAGTATTTCCTTGCGCTGGATAACACTTTCTTTGTTATCTTTTGCCGTATTGATCCTCTTTTCTAATGATGTGATCTTTTCAGTCAGCATTGTGAACTCGGATGAATAATCGTCCATGAAACGACTATGTTTCTTGATCACGCTGTCTATCAGATCTTTCTTATCAAGAGTGTTAATGATAGCTTTATGTGTACTCTCACTCATTTTTACACCAATTCGTTTGTAAATAAATGATCTTTACATCCTGTATATCTGTGCATGCATAACGTCTCCAATGTACATAATATTTCCCGGAACTATGGCACCACAATCAATGGCACATGATACTGCTGTATCTCCGAACAGGTTTACGCTGGTAGCATATCGAATCGCATCAATGACCTCATCCTTGGATGCAATTTTCCCTTTATAGAAGGCCTCGGAGATCGTGACCTTTACATCCCCCTGCTCGAGTTCTTTACCCAGCAGATGCTGATCACAAGCAGCAACAATGGTCTGTATACCGGATCGATGTATTTTCAGGTACATATTATTCCACTCACGTTAACCTTACATGTTTGTTGTCAGGTTTAAAAATATCGCCTTTCTGTCTCATTCTGGTAATAAGATCTTCTGCATGTTCCCTGTCAATACCCTCTTCATCGGCTTCAGCATAGACCTCTTCAAGGGGTGCCTTGCCACCGGGATGGCGATCTCCTACCCTTTTGATGACATCTTTTAAGCCATGGATCTTATCCCGCTGGCTCTTGCTGGTGCCGGATGCAATGACATCAACATCGAGCGCACCGGTATCGGGGTCAACTCCCACCTGTTTCATACAGGATAACACGATCTGGGTCGTACGTATTGCATCATCCAATGTAGCTGTGTTGCTCAACCTGATCCGGGCATTGGCTTCGGAAAGTCTTACAAGGGCTTCCAGTTGTCGTGCAGTAACAGGGACAGGTGCATCTTTACCTTCCCCCTGTAATCGTAGGTCCAGGTAGAATTTCACGAGATGTTCTCTTGCGTCGTTTTCAAGTATGGGATATATGTTCCGACGCGAATAGGCAACATATTTCCTCATTATCTCAGTATCAATAACAGGCTTTATAACCTCCATAAAGGTATCCACTTGTCCCTGGGTAACAGCCGATGTGGGCAGGTTTTCCATCTGTTCGTATAGCTCTCCAGCATAATGAGATTTGAGGATGTGATTTGCGATTCGTGAGTCCTTGGTCTTTTCAGGCACATCTAACATTATGAATATTAGATCGAACCTTGATATCAATGCCGGCGCCATGTTGATCTGTTCTGCCAGTCCCTCATATTTGTCAAACCTGCCATATTTTGGATTAGCAGCACCCAGTAGTGCACAGCGTGATTTTAGCGTAGCAAGGATACCCGCTTTCGCAACTGAAATCGTTTGCTGCTCCATGGCCTCGTGCAGTGCACTCTTATCTTCCTTGCTCATCTTGTCCATTTCGTCCACGGCAGCAATTCCCATATCAGCCATGACAAGTGCTCCTGCTTCCAGGGTCCATCGTCCATCCCCCAGATCGTCCTTGACAGCTGCTGCGGTCAACCCGCTGGATGATGCACTCTTACCTGAAGCGAACACACCACGAGGGGAGATCTTTACCATGTAGCGCAGCAGCTGGCTCTTGGCGATACCCGGGTCCCCGACAAGCAGCATATGTATGTCGCCACGCACTCTTGAACCGTCCGGAAGGTGCTTTGCCACACCTGAAAAGAGCTGGAGTGCGAGGGCTTCTTTGATGTCCTCATATCCATAGATGGAAGGTGCAATGGACTTGATCATGTTGTCGTATATATGTGGGTCCTTGCTCAGAGCAAGGATCTTTTCCTCATCCTCGGGAGTGATCACCAGTTCATCGTATTCCTGTTCCACATATTCTATTGAATTGCAATGTAGTACAAGGTCATAGAACGGAGATTTTCCGTCACGTAGGGTGCGTTGGTGTGAACGGAGTACACCATTTATGATCAAACGGTCACCCGGTTTGACGATACCCGCAAGATCGTTCTCTGCATCAACATCAATACCCTGTGGCTGTTCTCCCCCCTTTAGGCTTTCTGGAGATTCCTGTATCTGAAGTTTCTGTGCATCGACGAACGTGGATTCCTCGATCAGTAGCTTGAAGGGTCCTTTTCGTCCACAGTTCTCGTTCTCACATGGCATATTGTCTATGAACTTCGGGCCATCCTGAGGCACGTGTGTAACCTGTTCGCAGAGTCTGCAGAAAAATGCAGCATCTGTGATCTTTGGCCGGACCTCTGTGGCTTTTCGCACCATTCCTTCCAGTGCTACGAAATGGAGCAGGTGCTTGCTTCGAAGATCCCGTATTGGTATCTTATTGGGAATATTGATGAACTGGACATGTGCATCGTTCAGTGTCTTTTCAATAGGGATATCTATCTGCCGGAGCGCTTCTTCTGCTGAAGGAATCACCTCATCAGGGCGATCAAGCAGAGCATCGGCAAGCTCACGCTCGAATTGCTCAAGATCGGTAAAATTGACTGTTATGCTACGAACATCCGGATATTCATTTGCAAGATGAAGGATGTCATCCCAGCAATATCGTTTAAGGAATTCTTTGAATTTTTCGTCCCATTGTCCTTCGGTCATAGATACGTCCTTTTAGTGATCTTTAACACATGATCGTAGGTACTATAATACCTATCGGATTATTCAACATATCGGCAACACATATCAAATTATCGAATCGAACAGATGGGATTTATATCATCGGATCGTTCTCTGAGTCCTGGTCAACACTCCACGGAGCGTCTGTATTTCCCTGGGGGTGAGCATGGCACGTCCAAATATCCGTTTGAACATCAGATGGGTCTTGTTTTTTTTATGCTCAGGATAGGATATATCGTTCAGTATTTCCGCCAGGTGCTCATATAGCAGTTCGAGATCAAAGTGTTCTCCAAGGGGAATATCTCCGGGAACAACATCGCTCAGTTCGTAGAGCACGATGGTGACTGCATGGGAGAGGTTCATTATGGGATATTCCTCTGATGTGGGGATGGTGACAAGCATGTCGCATTGTTTCAGTTCATCGTTCGTGAAACCATTATCCTCTCGTCCGAACAGTATTGCGATCGTGCCACTGCATCCATTGAGTTTGTCCTTCAGCTGACGGGAGGTATGGACAGGCATGCGTATATGTTCGTCCCCCTTTGAACAGGTCATGCCAGTGGTGCCCACAACCAGGTTCACACCTTCGATGGCATCCTGGATCGAATCCACTATCCGGGCATTCTCCAGGAGGTCGCGTGCATGGGAGGCCAGTGCACATGCCTCGCCGTCCAGTTTGCAGGGATCGACCAGTACGAGGTCTGAGTACCCCAGGTTCTTCATGGCCCGGGCAACCGACCCCACATTACCCTGATACAAGGGCTCGACCAATATGACCCTTATTTTTAGTGGCATTTTGCTTAAGTTAGCCTATTATTGCATGTATATCTTGTGCATGGCGAGACCCGGT
The DNA here is from genome assembly GCA_021106765.1 of Methanosarcinaceae archaeon. Classification (GTDB taxonomy): domain Archaea; phylum Halobacteriota; class Methanosarcinia; order Methanosarcinales; family Methanosarcinaceae; genus JAIOTO01. The sequence continues at coordinate 12,464 of JAIOTO010000125.1, read as the reverse complement.
GTATGGGTTTATGCTGTGATCCAATTACGAATCTTTCGTTTCGATACCATGTACTAATTTACACGAATTGATTGGAACTATCAAACATGGGAGAGAATATCAAACCTCGGGAATATTAATTAGGGGTCTTATGCCGGTGTCTGAGAACTGTTTTATACTATGCGAACAGTATTGTGTATCCATCTATTTAAAATTGTAAAGGAGTTATGTCATATGAGTCTGGAAAACATACTGAAACAAACATTTAAAGGTGAGACGACCGAAGTTGGATGGTATTTTGCAATGTCAAAATTAGCAGAAAGAGAAGGATATCCAGAGGTTGCAGTGTACCTGCGTCAGGTTGGAATGGATGAGGCATGGCATGCAGCTGAGGTTGTGGATCTCCTGGGATCGATCAAGGAAACCACGAAAGCAAATCTTGAGATGATGCTTGAAGGGGAGACCATGGCTGAGGGTGAGAAAGCATCTGCTGCAAAGATGGCTCGCGATGAAGGAAATACCCAGGCAGCGTTGTTCTTTGAGAAAGCATCCTTGGATGAAGCCAGGCATAAGGAAGGTCTGAAGGGTCTGCTAAACAGATTGTTTTAACGATCGTAATGACTATTTATCGCAGGGAGTTGAAATATAAATGACCGGGGACATACCTGATAAAGGAGCCATACTTCAGCGTGACAAAGAAACGTATGCAATCGCCCCACAGACGCCACGTGGTATCGTATCTCCAGACATACTGCGCAAGGTGGCGGATGTTGCGGAGAAATATGGTGCTGATGCGATCAAGCTTACGTCTGCTCAACGGATGGCCATTGTAGGTCTGAATGAGAATGATCTTGATGCAGCATGGTCGGACCTCGGAATGAAACCAGCAGCTGCTATCGGATTATGCGTGAGGAGTATAAAGATATGCCCGGGTACTACCTTCTGTAAACGCGGACAGCAGGATGCAGTGGGCCTGGGACTTAAACTTGATGAAAAATATCATGGAATGGTATTGCCTTCAAAGTTCAAGATGGCAGTGTCCGGTTGTATGAACTCTTGTTCCGAACCAGCTGTCAAGGACATTGGTATCATGGGTACACCAAAAGGATATACCGTGATGGCGGGTGGAAATGCCGGTATCAGACCACGACTGGGAGATGTGATCGCAGATGAACTGTCAGAAGATGATGTATACGATCTTGTAGATAGGATCATCAGTGTATACAAGACCCATGCGAAAAAGCACCGTCTTGGTCGGCTGATCGATGATATAGGTCTGGATCAGTTCAAGGAAGAGATCGGGCTTTGATGTGCGATTTGCACATCTCTTTTTTTTATTTTGATCATATTTCATTTGACAGTGGGATCCCATAACTACACTTCACAATGTATTTCAACAGAGAGATCCTGACATAGTGATCATCCGGCCATTGCGCCAGCCCTTATTCTACAGGATAAATCTGCATTTCCGTTTGATGTAATGCTTTTTAAGAATCACAACCACATTCCTGAAATGAAAATACTTAAATACAATCGATACTACCAGTACACAGGTTTAGATTATTATTAATAATGATATCAATCAATATAAAAATGATATGAATTCATGTTTAACTGTACCAGGAGAAAAATTCAATGACTATGGAGTATTTTGCCGGTGTTTCTGATGCCTTGAGAATGACGTTCGTGCAGGTTATGATATTAGCTACCCTGTCGATCATGATCTTCCTTTATGGCATGTATATAAATCTAAAGAAATGGGGATTAGGTGCTGAAGGATATGGACAGGAAGTATCCAATGGTAACCTGTTCACATTCATCAAAACGTTAGCTTATCAGATGAGCGCAAAAGGGCATGGACACGGACAGAGTGTGCTGGTCACACTTGTGCTTGATATCCTCCTTCAGAGACGTATCTTACGACGCAGCCCCGTGCGATGGTTCATGCATATCACCATCTTTATCGGATGGATGGCCCTGTTCGTGATGTCCCTGTTAATGTTCCTGGTGGAACTGATCTATATGGCAGGCATACACGTCGATCCGGAGGCATTCAGAGAGTTGCTTAGTATGCCAAATGATCTGTTCAGCTACATCCTGATGACAGGTGTGGTCATTGCGATCATCAGAAGACTCTTCATGGCAAAAGCACGTGAGGCAACGATTGCATACGATTCCGTACTGCTTGGCGGTCTGACGATCATCATGATAACAGGTTTCGTCGCTGATGGAATACGCAACGGTACCTTATGGGGACTTGGCATGCACAATGAGCTTGCACCACCTGCAGCACTGTTCCATGTTGTGGTCTCACTACTGTTCTGTATCGCATACATCCCATACAGCAAGTATATACACATGATCGCAGCACCACTTGCATTACTGGCGAACAAGGGAGGCGAGTGATATGACAAGGAACGAACCTTCTATTAACACTAAAAATCTAACAGCAGTACAGCTCATGGAGCTGGATTCCTGTACCCGATGCGGAGAATGTGTGGAATGGTGTCCCACATATGATGCCTCAAACAAGGATCCGGGACTTGCGCCCAGGGATAAGATCCTCAGATGGAGACAGTACATGAACAAGTCCTATGGCCTGCGAGCACGACTGTTCGGTCCCCAGAAGATCCCAGAGGAAGAGATCGAGCAATTCAAGGATGATGTGTACAAATGTACTACCTGTGGTATGTGTGGAACAGTATGTGAATCCGGGATCAACACCATCGAGCTATGGGAAGCTATGCGAGCCAACCTTGTCAAACGTGGGAATGGTCCATACGGTAAGCAGGGCATGTTCGTGAAACTGATCGGAGAGTACCTGAACCCATACATGGCAGATCCCAAGGATCGACTTAGCTGGATCCCTGACGATGTAAAGATCGCAGATAAGGCAGATATTCTCTACTTCGGCGGCTGTACGGCAGAGCTGAGGCAGCAGAAACTGGCCTTTGCAACAGCACGTGTGCTCAACCATCTGGGTATCGAATTCACCATGATGGGTGAGGACGAGGTCTGCTGCTGCTCGGCTCTGATCAGGACCGGCCAGTACGAGATCGAGGATATTGCCCGTGAAGCAGCCCGAAAGAACGTGGACGGTATCAAGGCACGGGGTGCCACGAAAGTGCTATATGCCTGTGCTGGTTGTTACCGTACGTCCCTGGTAGACTGGCCACGTCTGCTTGGTGAGGAAATGCCTTTTGAGATAATCCATATTGCCGAATTCCTTGAAGGTCTGATAAAGGAAGGCAAGCTCGAATGGGAAAAGCCGTTCGACAACAAGGTGATAACCTACCACGACCCATGCCATATGGGACGACATGTTGGCGTATATGACGCACCACGGTTTGTTATTGAGAACATTCCAGGTCTTAATTTCGTAGAAATGGATAGGATCAGAGAGAACCAGCGCTGCTGTGGAGCTGGCGGTGGTGTAAAAGCTGGTGTCCCTGACCTGGCCCTTGGTGTCGCTGAGACCCGTGTTCAGGATGCTCTGGCAACGAAACCGGATATCCTTTCCAGTGCATGTCCGTTCTGCAAGCGAAATCTGTCAGATGGCCGGGATTCACTCGGACTTACTCCCAACGAAATGGAAGTGGAAGATCTGATCGTCCTCACTGCAGAAGCCCTTGGCATCAGTCTTGCTGACTGTGAAGATCAGGCAAATTGATCACGGTCCGTAGAGGGCTTCAGCCCTCTTCTTTCCTTTTTTTGCATTATATTATACGACCCCGGGATCTTCATGTTAAGTAGATTTTAAATAAGAACACTAATATGTACTTGCTGTCATGCAAATCCCCTACGAACTTCTGGGCAGGGTATTTATTTATCTGGTAATTCTGGCTATTGTAGGACTATTGCTGGCACTATTGTTCGGCGCTTACAGTTTTAATAAACGAAAGATCATTTTCCCGAGGTTCGTACTGTTCATGCTTTATTTGTTCTATTCTCCTGCAAAATGGATATGCAGGGTGTTCCACATTCGACCGACGCTGGTGGATGAGATATTGATCGAAGTCCGCAATGCAGTGATGCGTAATGCGTTCATACAGAACAAAGGCGAAAGGGCTGTATTTCTACCCCAATGCCTGAGACATCCGAATTGCAAGGCACGATGTGATCCCATAGCGGGTTATGAGTGTAAAAGATGTGGATTGTGTGATATAGGCACCATTTGCAAAGCCGCGGATGAACACAATTTCAGGGTATTCATAGTCCCTGGTGGCAGTTTTGTGAAAAAGATCATAAAGGCATACAAACCCAGGTCATGCATCGGAGTCGCATGTTTTGTGGAACTTGCAGAGTCAATGCAGGAAGTCTCGTTCATGCCGGTACAGGGTGTGTGTCTGTTGAAAGATGGATGTTTCAATACAGAAGTGGACGTGGATGAGGTAATCCGTAAAATGGAGCTGTGCGATGATGTATGATCTTATTGGAAAGGCTCTTTTTACCATCATAATATTCTCAATTGTGCTCTCTATATTGGCATTGGCTGTGAGTCGTATCAGCCTTAACAGGCATGTCTGGCTGGCCGGATCCTTTGCCAATATCCTTGATTTCTTCTACCTGCCGGTTAAGTATGTATTCTACAGGTTCTCAGATAGCAGGATATTGGATAAATGGATGGTGTCCCTGAAGAATATGGCAAATATGTCTGAATTTTCAAAGACGAAAAAACGTATTATCCTTGCACCTCACTGCATGCGTGCACTTGATTGTCCAGCCCCATCAACAAGATCAGGGATCAAATGTATAGCCTGTGGAAAATGCATATTCTCCCAACTGAAAGAGGAAGCTGAAGAATATGGATACAAATTGTATATTATTACAGGCTCATCATTTGTCAAACATGTGATTAAAACTGAATCAGTAGACGGGATCCTCTTAATAGCATGTGACTATGAGCTGAACAAGGTGATGCGTGCCTTAAAGGGTACAGGTGTTGTTGCCTATGGTGTCCCGATGTTAAATGATGGCTGTTATAATACAAAGGTAGATTATGAGACATTGTTGGAAATACTGGAATCTTTTGCACAATAAGAATAAGGTAGTATTCCATGTATGACCTGATCATAGTAGGCGGTGGGCCATCTGGCTCGGCAGCTGGCAGGCTTGCAGGCAAGATGGGATTGGAGACGTTGTTGATCGAAAAGGAGACGTTCCCCCGCTACAAAGCATGTGGAGGGGGGCTTTCCGAACATGCGATGTCGTATCTTGATCATGAGATCCCTGACAATATCCAGGAACGGGACATCTATGGTGCGAAATTATATTACAAGGATATGATGATCGAGGGATACAAGGACCATCGCCTCTCGATCCTGGTTACAAGAAGTGTACTTGATAATTATCTGCTGGATATGGCTCGAGACGTGGGAATAGAGGTCCATACGAATGAAAAAGTAACTGATCTTACAGAATTGAATGATCATGTGGAAGTGCATACAGACAATACCATATACAGATCAAAGTTCGTAATAATAGCTGAAGGTTCTCAAGGGACATTGAAGAATAAAGTTAGACGAAAAGATAGAAAAGATGAATATGGAGTGTGTATGGTTACAGAGGTGAAGGAGAACAATGAAACGATAGAGGAACGCCTCCATAATGCTATTGAACTTCATTTTGGAGGGATCGGTCAGGGATATGGATGGATATTTCCCCATAGGGGATATTACTCTGTAGGCGTCGGTGGGATCGTAAAGTATGCACACAATCCAAAAACGATCATGCTTGATCTTCTAAAAAGTAATGGGTTCCAGGGGGACTACAAACTGCATGGACACACAATACCTTCCGGAGGTGTCAAGCGGGATCTGGTCGGCTCGAGGATAGTATTGTGTGGTGATTCGGCAGGGTTCGTGGATACATTCACAGGGGAGGGAATGACATATGCCATACGATCGGGGCAGATCGCAGTGGAGGTCATACAAGGGATACTGTCATCAGATCAACATTCCGGATCCCTTAGCAGATACAGTTCGAGATGTCAGTCTGAGTTTGGAGAGCATTTAAGATATTCACGTCTGTTCACAAAGATCATGTATACGTATCCAGATGTTACTTTCAGAATATTCACCGGGCAGAAGGAGATATTTGATAAATTCCTTGATGTTGTAGCCTTCAAAATAACATATAAGGACTTCCTCAAATGGTTGCTGTTCAACTTCAGGTTCAGATGGCTTAAGGGATAGTGAACAATGATCAATTGGATTCAAAAATAAAACAGTATGCAGCTATTGCTGCAAACAGAAAATGATGATATGGTCTTTTGATAGTACATAGTTTGTGAAATTATACTCAAGTAAATATAACTATATGAAGATTCTTCCAGTTATATATCCCAGATCTGATCATTTAGATCATCGATCCTTTCCACAGGGATCTCAAAAGAAAAACGACTCCCTGACCCCAGCTCACTCTCGACCCGGATATTCCCTCCGTGTAACTGCACATACTCGTTGACAAGAGCAAGATCCAGGCCACCGAATCCCTCATACTGTTGTACGGTGCCATGACTCAGTTGCGCAAAGGGCTGGAACACTTTTTTAAGCTCATCTTTCGCGATCCCCACTCCGGTATCGGTAACGCATATCCTGAGCAGCCCCCCCTCACTTTTTGCTGTTATTGTCACCAAACCCCCTTCATTGTTATATTTTATAGCATTATCCATGAGATTGTAGAGGATCTGGTTGAACTTGGCTCTATCTGCATTAATGGTACCGATTTCCTGACCTACATCAAGGTCCAGGGTAACACCTTTGCTTGATGCCAGTGAATACAATCGATCCTTCACATCGTGGATAGCAGAAAAAACAGAGAACTCTTCATAATGTAACTCCATTGTTCCAGCTTCGACCTTTGCCATATCAAAGACATTATTGACCAGTTCCAATAGATACTTACCTTTTTCGGATATATTGACTATGCGATCTTCCTGAACTTCGTTCAATGTACCGGTGTTTTCATTGAGTACAACATCCGAATAACCTACAATGGTATTCAGTTGAGTCCTTATTTCATCGGTGAAATTGACAAGGAACTCACTCTTGATACGGTTTGAAGTTTCAGCCTCCGTCTTTGTCCGTATCAGTTCAGCTTCCATCTGCCTGCGATCGGTAATATCATCAAATACGATAACATTACCCACTATCTTGTTATTTGCATCTTTTATAGGAGCCCCGACCATCTCAAGGGGTATATTCGTATCAGAGGTTGACGTAAGTGCGTATTTATTTGTCAGATCGTAAAAAACATCTTCCTGCATTTGATTGATGATAGAATCGATGACAACTTCCCCGGTATCCTCATTTATCACCCTGAAGACGGTCTCTAAAGGTTTCCCCAACACATCCTGCTGATCCAAGCCGGTGATGATCTCTGCATAAGGATTGATGAGTTTTACGTTGCCGGCTTCGTCTGTTGCTATCAGTCCTTCCCACATACTTCCGAGCGTTTCAGTAAGCCATTGTTCCTTTTCTTTCACCAGACATTCCATTTTATGCCTGTACAGACCGATCTCAATGTTCAATTTCAGTTCCCTTTCGTCAAAGGGTTTGAGTATGTATCCGAAGGGCTGGGTGATCTTTGCACGCCCGAAGGTGCCTTCATCCGCATAAGCAGTGAGGTATACAACAGGAATGTCAAGATGTTTACGTATCTGTTCAGCCGCCTGGATACCATCCATATTCCCTTCAAGCATTATGTCCATCAGGATCAGATCTGGAGTGAACTCTTCGGCTTTTTTTACAGCATCTTCCCCGGATGTAGCTGTTGCAGGCACTGAATATCCAAAATCTTCCAGTCGGTCCACGATCTCCATAGCTGTGATCCGTTCATCCTCAACAACCATGATCTTTGTCTTTTCCACCATTGTCTCTCTCCATTATTGTTATTGTACTGTTTATCAGATAAATATTATGAGATAACATTACCCATATTTGTTAGAACTGCATCATGCATCATTCTCATCGTGCACTTTCTTGATCTGATCCTTGATGAAACCAGATACCTTACCATCGATCGCATCTTTTGTGACCTTGATGCGGATCTCTCTTGTGATCTTACCTGCTATTTTGTCAAGAGGCAGGATCCAATCAGCCAGCCCCATTTCAACTATCGCTCTGGGCATTCCATATATGGCACAGGAATCTTTGTCCTGTGTTATCGCTCGACCACCATGTTTCTTTATTTCCTCCACGCCACTTGCCCCATCCTTACCCATGCCAGTTAATATCACGGACAGGATGTTGGGACCATAGATAGATGGCAGCGACCTGAACAGGACATTCACTGAAGGTCGTACCCCATGTTCCTTAGGACCCTGGTTAAGTGCAATCATTTCCTGGTAAATCCCATTGACCGTTCGTTGCACGACTTCCATGTGCGAGCCAGACGGTGCGATCAGCACAACCCCTTCCTGTACCATATCCCCCTCCTTTGCCTCACGCACCTGCAATGCAGAGAGAGAATCAAGCCGTCGGGAAAAGGGTCCGGTAAATCCGACCGGCATGTGCTGGACGATCAGTACTGCTGCCGGCAGGTTGCCGGGCAGTTTTGTGATCACCTCTTTAAGAGCCATGGGTCCGCCGGTGGAAGCTCCGATCACCAGGAGTGTTTTTAGACATCTGCGGCCAGTTCCCTCTATTGGAGCTGAGACTGAGACTGTTCCGGGCTTGGGACTGACAACCTTATTTATGCTATCTTTTTTATTATGATCTTTGAGAAAAACCGGTATATTTACATCAACGACTGTCTTTTTTATTTTGAAACGCAACTCTCTTGTGATCCGGGGAACATTCTTATTTATGGGTCTGTTGGACATCTGAATAAAATCGATCATTCCAGCCATGTCAGCAGGAATTGCCAGATCCATATCCCCGGCTTCTCCCAGCACCACTACTGGTATATTATGTTCTTTTACGATAGTTCCAACGATGTAGGATCCATCACCCTTTGACGTCTCATTATCAAATACGACAACCTTGGGATCTAATTCCCCAATTCGTGTTAGAGCATTCGATCCAGTCCGTATGGAAGTCAGGACATTGATCACCGGGTCCTTATTGAGAACATCCGAAATTGCCTGGCGCATGAATGGGGAATCGTCTATGATAACTACATGAATTACCATGCCACATCACACCTGACATAATTCCCTGTCCTCTCGATCAGAACCTCGTTCAATTACTCGTTCACCCTCTTTACTCCCCATAAAACATTAGGATTATATCGTTCATATCATATTTCATTGATATGATCATTGCTCAAACATTATTATAAATTTTGTTCCACTGCTGGCATCAAGTTCCAAGGTACCCTGAAGTTGGTCCAAAAGGGAATTCACCAGCCGAAGTCCCAGCGAGCGTGTGGACTCAATGTCCAGGTCCTCAGGTAATCCTGCCCCATTATCGCCTACGACCAGTGTGAACATGCCATTATCCAGGTGCAATTTCACATCGATCACACCAGTTTTTCTCCCCTGAAATGCATATTTCAGGGAATTCGTGATCAGTTCATTGATTATCAGACCAAGAGAAATAACTCGCTCTATACCCATGAACACTTTGGTAGTAACATCAAGTTCCATTTTGATGGCGCAGGAACCTATCCTGTATGTTTGGAACAGATTGTTTGCCACGTTCCGGACGTAATCGCCAACATCGATGCTCTCTATATCTGTGGATTGATACAGTTTCTGATGAGCAATGGCCATAGACCTGACACGGTCGCGACTTTCCAGGAATGAACTGGATATCTCCTTGTCATCAAAGTTCTTGGATTGAAGGTATAGCAGACTGGAGATCACCTGCAGGTTATTCTTCACGCGATGATGGATCTCCCTTAACAGAGTGTCCATTCTCCGGACATTTTCCGCTTTTTTGTGTTCGGTGATGTCGAGTATGCTTTCGATCAAACACCTGCGTCCGTCCAGATCCACAGTGGACACGGTCTTGATTATAGGAACACGTTCACCGTTTGAGGTCAGCAGTACACGTTCAGATCCATCCACGTCCTGCCCCAGATCAGTGATCGGGCATTGTCTTTCCTCAGCAGGACAGATATATTTGTGGCAGATGCTGCCGATAATCTCATTATTGGAAGCACCGATCATGCTAACTGCCGCAGGATTTGCGTCGATTATCGTGTGGGTCTGTGCATCAATGATCAAAACACCTGTCTGTATGGATGTCAGTATCGTCGTCAGTTTTTTCTCGTTCTCACGCAATTGCATTTCTACCTGTTTGCGTTGAATGGCACCACCAAGAGTATCGGCTGCCGTCTTGATAGCATCCATTTCTACAGCAGACCATTGACGTTCGTTGGTATGATCATCAAAGCCAATGAATCCCCACCAGATCCCTTCTACCCATATCGGTGCCACGGCAAAGGACAGAGTGTCCTGCTGCTCCAGGACCATGCGTTCCTGAGCAGGTAATTCTGCTACAGGCGACGCGATCACTTTGTAGTCCCCCAGAATATCCATCCAGCGCCCTAATCCTACATCAATGTACGATAGATTCTGGTATTTGGGTTGATTGATCAGGGGAAGGGTATCCGGTGCGGTCCATTCATGGACTGGTCTCATACGTAATGTCCCAGTCCCATCTGTCACGTTCTGAAAAATGTATACACGATCCACTCCACTTGCCTGTCCCAATTTTTCAAGAACAAGAGGTATGACATTGTTCAGGAAGGGAGCTCTCAGTAAATTATCTGCAGAGAAACTCACAGCTTCGAGAATTGCATCACGATGAAGTATATCATCATGCAGGTGTTTTACACGCAATAATGACCGTACCCTTGTACGAAGCTCCACAACATCCACAGGTTTTGTGAGGAAATCGTCCGCTCCCGCCTCGAGTCCCTTTATCCTATCTTCTCTATCTGATAGGGCGGTCACCATTACTATAGGTATGAATTGGGTCCTCTCATCTGTTTTTAATATCTCGCAGACCTCGTATCCAGACATGCCGGGCATCATAATATCAAGAAGGATCATGTCGGGATGTTCATTATTTACTTTCTCAAGAGCTTCTTCACCGCTGAAGGCTGTGATTATTCCATAATCATACGCTGACAGGTAGTCAGCCAGTATGTCCACGTTCAGTTTCACATCATCTACAATGAGTATCGTTGATCTGGTATTGTCCGTCATATTTGATCCCATAAATAATTGAACGAATGATCCCAATATGTATGGTTTATGCGTTTATTATAATTATATATATGTAAAAAAAAAGAAAATGAGGAGGTGTGCCCCTCCTCTTAGTTGTCCTTTGTCCCTTATGTTTCTTTAACCTTGAAACGTGCCACTGCCTCCTGTAGTTCAACTGCCATCTCTGTGAGACCCTGTGCGGATTTGGACATTTCCTGCATGGATGCAGTCTGTTCCTCCACTGCAGCAGATGTTTCCTCTGTGCCTGCAGCAGATTCCTCGGCTATTGCAGACACTTCTTCCACGGAAGAGGTTACTTCTTCGATCGAAGCGGATTGTTCTTCAGCCGCAGCTGCTATTTCCTGCATCATTGTAGCAAGGGATTCGACATCTACAACCACATCTCCTATGGATTTGACGTTTTCCGAGAGTGACTCAGAACCAGTACTCACGTGTTGAGCACTTTCCTGAGTGGTGACCACAGCACGCTCGGTACTTCCCTGTATCTCATGAATGAGGTCCGATATCTGTGTTGCTGCGTTACCGGATTCCTCAGCCAGTTTCCTGACCTCGTCCGCCACAACGGCAAACCCTCTGCCATGCTCACCAGCTCGTGCAGCTTCTATTGCAGCGTTGAGTGCCAGCAGGTTCGTCTGGTCAGCAATGTTCGTGATCAGACTCACGATCTCACCGATCTCACCAGATTTTTTATCCAGATCCTGGATCACATTGGACGTATCCTCAGACCCTTCTTTAATAGTTGACATCTTTTCCATGAGGTCATTTGCAGAATCACCTACCAGCCTGACACGATCGTTGACCGCAGAGGTGTTCTCAGCTGCCTTCTGTGCATTACTGGCAACTTCCTGTACACTCTGAGTCATATCGTTCATGGCTCGTGAAACCTCTTCAGTCTTTGTGGACTGATCCTGTGCACCCTGAGTGATCTCACTAACGGTGTCAGCGATCTGGGTGATCGAGGAGGTCATCTCTTCGGATGATGCAGACATTTCCTCGGAGGTGGCTGCAACTTTCTCAGCATTGCTTTTTATCGTTCCGATGATCTCCTGTAAATTCACTTGCATTTTATCGATCGCATCGGCAAATTTCTTCATATCACCCTTGGTCTCAACTTCGATCTCTTTGGTCAGGTCTCCCTCAGCGATCGCGTTAGCAACACGCTGCACATCATTAAGAGGTACAACGATAGCATCCAGCAAACCGTTGAGTGTATCTATGAGTGTCCTATAATCCCCTTTAGCTTCACCAACATCGGCCCTGGAAGAAAAGTCGCCTTCCGTTACTGAGTTTCCAACCTGGATAAGAT
>JAIOTO010000087.1 GCA_021106765.1 Methanosarcinaceae archaeon | reverse complement strand
CAGAGTGCGTCCATGTTGACCCAGCCTTCCAACTCCATTGAAAGACCAACTTCCTGAGGGAAATGTCTCAATGCCCCCGAAACGAACCTTCCCATCCGTTCTTCGCGGCTATCATCAAGCACATACCGGCCTGGTTCTCCGCACTCCGGGCATTGCTTCCCTCTAAAGTACCCATGCGCTTTGCATTTACGAATCATGAATATCAAAAACAAGATGCATCTTATGCTTAATATACCTTATCCGATAGACAAGGACCATATACCCTGCTATATGAACAAAACAAAGATACGATATCCGTATTCGATCCATATCTCCCTGCTCATCACTCTACATCTACTTGCTCACCGTTCGATAGATTTATTACACTCGCAAGATTAACAGCCTTTATAACAGTGATTGATCAATTCAATGGACCCCTGATATGATGGCAAGGGGATCTGATTTTAATGGGTGTCACCATGGATGATATAGATGAGATATACAAAAAACTGGGTAACGTCATCGGTGAAGACGAGTTTGTACAGATGGTCGATAAGAAAGTTGAAGAGATGAGTGGGTTATGTGACAGGAAAACAGCAGCAATGCTTGTTGCCCATGATCTGGGCGCCACTGATGCTGGCATTGAGAACGTCAAGATCAAGAACATAACTGAGGAGGCTGGCAATGTCTGTTTCATTGGAAAAGTGATCTCTCTCTTTGATGTAAAAGAATTCAACCGTAATGACGGGACTATCGGAAAAGTTGGGAACCTCAATGTAGGCGACGAAACTGGCAAGATACGTGTTACTTTATGGGACGATAAAGCAGACCTGATAACGACCGGAAACATAGAGATCGGGCAATGCCTCCAGGTCAGTGGACACGCAAAAGAGGGGTACTATGGTACAGAGGTCAATGTTGGTAAGGGTGGTGTGATATCCCTATCCAATGATGATGTTGATGTGGTCATGAGCTCGCAGAAGATAGCTGACATTAAAGAAGGGATGGGTGACATCAATATTGTAGGAAGGTTACTTAATGTCTCGGACATAAAGACCTTTGACCGACGAGATGGCACACAGGGCCGGGTCTGCAACATTCTTATTGGTGATGATACGGGCAAGATACGTGTTACTCTATGGGATGATAAGACCGATATCAAAAATGAACTCCAGGAAGATGAGACTGTTGAGGTCATAAACGGCTATGCAAAGGTCAATAACTTCAGCCAGCAGGTAGAGATCCAGGTTGGAAACCATACTGTCGTCAGGAAAAGCAACGCTCAGATAGATTACCAGGAGGACTTCACTCCCATTGCAGACATCATCCCGGGCGAAGCATACTCTGTCAGGGGAGAGGTCTCCGGACTGGGTGACATAAAGGAGTTCTCCAGAGATGACGGGACTACCAACATGGTATCTAACATCTACATATCGGATGATACTGGACGTATCAGGGTTGCACTATGGGGAGAGAATGCTACTCTTGTGGAAGAACTTGACATCGATACGCCGATACAGATCATCGATGCCTACTCGAAATCGGGCTTTAATGATGAGATAGAATTGAGTGCAGGCAGTAGGAGCAGGATCGTTGTCTTATAAACCATGAACACATATATATGGCATTAACGTGAAATATTCAATGTGTTTGAACAACCATATTCTAAGGAGTGTGATAATACATGGTCCTGAAAACTCAACAAGATATCGATGGCAAGATCTCTTTTCGGGAGATGGATAGCGAAATAGCAGTTCGGGACATCATGACAAAGAACGTTTATGTTCTGGATGTATCGTGTAGCGTTCTTGATGTCGCTCAGGAAATGAGCCAGCATAATACTGGCAGCATTATAATCACAAAAGAGGATAAAGCCGCTGGTATCATTACTGAAAGGGATACTGTCTCCAAGGTGACCGCAAGGGATGTAATTCCAAGCAATATGATAGCAGAAGAGATAATGTCATCCCCGATAATAACCACCGGACCAGATACCAGTGTGATCGAAGCATCCGAACTGATGGTCAGATCCGGAATTCGCAGGCTTGCTGTGCTGGATGATGATGAGATCGTGGGTCTTATCACAGACAGGGATGTTCTCACAATATCACCGGGACTTCATACTATCCTGAGGGATCTCATCGAGATGAACCGCGAACAGGACATCTTTAAAACCGGGGACATTGGTGGTGGAATATGCCAGCGATGTGGTGCCTATGTTGCAGACCTTACGCAGGTGAACGGCCTGATGCTATGTGAGGACTGTAAGGATGATGAAGGATACTACGATTGATCCGTACGTTTTTGAGGATCATGTTTTGTCTAAAGGGGGATTTAGTATGCAAATCAGCAAAGTGATGTCAAAGGAAGTAGTATACGTAAACGATAATGTTACTGTGACACACGCTCGTCAGTTAATGCGAGATCATTTCTTAAGAGGATTGCCTGTAATCGATAATTCCGAAAGGATGTTGGGCATGATCACAGACCAGGATATACTGAACATCACATCTACCAGATCCGATGTTACAGTGAGTGGTTACGTACATGAATGTCCAATGATCACACCCGAAACGGACGTTCTTGAAGCTGCGAAGCTCATGCTGGATGCAAAGCTCGAACGTGCCCCTGTAATTGCTTCTGTGGACGATCGAAGGATCGCTGGCATCTTGAGCAATGCGGACATCCTCAGGAACATACATCCAACAAAGATCTCACCTGCCACAGCAGGGGATGTCATGACGTCCGATGTCAGGACCTGCTCTACCAGTGATAGTGTTGCAACGATCTGGTCCAGCATGATAACGATCGACTACACCGGCCTGCCGGTGATGTCTGAGGATGAGGAGGTGATCGGAATGGTCACACGACAAGACATAATACGATCAGGATTTACCAGGACCAGTATCAATGATACTCATGGAACAACACCAGCCGATACACCAAAGATAGAGAAGATCATGTCCACACCTGCATATACGGTCTCTCCAGACACTCCTATCACGAAATGTATGGATATGATACTGCAGTACGACATTGGAAGGCTAACTGTTGTTGACAATGGAGATCTTGTTGGTATCTTGAACAGGAATGATCTCTTGAGAGCATGCATGTTAGGTTCAGGTAAATGATATGGGTTTGAGCAGAGTTATAGGTTACCTGAAATAACTGCGATCACTATCGTACAACGTTATGGCGATACTGTGCCAATATCTGACGAAGATTTCGATGAACATATTTCGAGACTCTATACCAAAGTTTACATCATAGCTGGATATAGTTATATATATTAAATATTATACCGTCCTCAATTCCGGTGATCCAATTGAATGCACAAAACAATATGAACAGATATAACAATGGAAAGACGAGATCCCATCAAAAACAGACCTCTGTTGATAGGAATAACAAACAAAAGAATCCAAATATGTTCAGTTCCACCAGCACGATGGATGCAGGACCTCTCAACTTCCATGCCCGTATTGCCGACCATGAAGGTGACATCATGTCAATTGCAATCAGGGATGTTGTCACAGCACCTCCGACAACCACGATCATCGATGCCATTAAAACGATGAAAAGGAAGGGCATCAGACACCTTCCAATAACAGATGCTGGTACCAACCGCATAGAGGGGATCGTAACATCCTTTGATCTTGTGGATTTCCTTGGTGGGGGAAAAAAGAATCTCCTTGTGGAAAATAAATTCAAGGGGAATCTCTTATCCGCTGTCAACACAGATGTGCGTTCTATAATGCAGCACGAGGTCTATTCGCTACATAGTGATGCACACATCAGGGATGCGTTCGGTCTGATGATAGACCACAAGATCGCCAGTGTTCCGATCCTGGACCATGAGGATCGTGTCCATGCTATATGCACGGAAAGGGATTTCCTAGCATTTATCAAAGGCATTATCACCAATCGCTTCGTTGGGGAATATATGAACAAAAAGATCAATGCTGCTTCCTCGGACACGTCTATTGGTGACGCCGCAAAGATCATGGTCGATAAGGAGACAAAAAAACTCCCTATTGTCAAGGATGGGATCCTTATTGGTATTGTCACTGCATCTGACATCATGAATTTCCTGGGAAGCGGAGAGGCTTTTGACAAACTTGTCACTGGTAACATACACGAAGCCTTCGATGGACCTGTGAGTTCATTAATAGTGAATGATGTTGTATGGACATCGTCGGATATCGACCTCGGAGAAGCAGCAGAGATCATGATCGAGAAGGGGATCGGTTCACTTCCAGTGATCGACGATGAGATATTCCGTGGTGTGCTTACAGAAAAGGACATCATAAGAGCAATGGCCGAGAAAGCCTGATTATAATTTTAATAAAATGGAGGGAGAAAATGAGCGTTTCAGATATTATGAGTTCACCTGTTTACATCATTGGACCGGATGAACCAGTGTCGCATGCAAGGAACCTTATGTTCCGGCATAAGATCAGTACACTTGTTGTTGTTGAGAATGAAGAGATGGTAGGGATTGTAACAAAATCAGATATGAGCCACCGGCTGGCACAAGCAGAACCGATGTGGAGACGAAGACCAATTGACAAGATCCCGATAAAGACGATAATGACCGAGGAACCGATCACTATCTATCCTGAGGCATCCATTTCCCAGGCTGCCAGCCTGATGCTCGAGAACGGGATCGAAAACCTGCCTGTGATCAAGAACGGTGTAAAGGGTATTGTTACTGTCATGGATATTGTGACCCACATATCCAAACAGGATATGACAACAAAGGTATCTGAAATATACACAAACGAGCCTGTATCTGTAAACAGACATCACACGATCAACCATGTTATCGACGAACTGGAAAAGAACCATGTCAGCAAGGTAATCGTGACCAATGATCCTGGAGATGCTGTGGGAATGATATCAACAAGGGACCTCGCACTAAGCATCATGAAGGATAATGAAGGCGATCTCCCTTCTAAGAATGTTAAGATGGCACGTCGTCCAACATCCGGTGGCGAGAAGACCTATAGATACGTGAAAGATGTGCCACTGATAGCGGAGGATATCATGGTGCAACTTTATGGTATCATAAATATCAACGAAACTGTGGTTAGTGCTGCAAAGATCATGAGCAAAGACAACCTCACAGACCTTCCGGTGGAAGACGATGGAGCAATCGTTGGGATCCTTAGCAGAAAGGATGTAATGCAGGCAAGATGAGGAAATATCGATCTATAAGTCTTTTTAGGAGTGATGAATATGCAAGTCAAAGATATAATGGTACAGCCAACTAAGATTGATAAATCAGATACGATATCCCACGCACTGGATGTGATGGAGAAGAACGACACACGCCGTCTTCTTGTAACGCATGACCATAATCTTTTGGGTGTGCTGACCATGAGGGACCTGACAAAAGAACTCGGGTCACGTAAGAAAGGTGCAAAACCGGCATCCTCACTGCATGTGGCAACCGCTGTCTCAGATAATTTTGTGAAGGTACTTCCCGACACCGATATTGGTGATGCCATGACACTGATGGCAAAGAACAATAGTATCCTCATGGTGAGTGATAATGAAAATATCGTGGGATGGATCACCCCACAAGAAGTTCTGGAGAACATGAAATTTGTAGGATACGCAGCTGAAGTGATGAACAAGAAACCTGTGGTCGTTAGTCCCGCAGATCGTGTCAGTCATGTTAGGCATCTTATCCTGGACAACAATATGGGACGGTTCCCTGTCATAGAAAATAACAAACTGATAGGCATGGTCACGGAACAGGATATTGCAAAAGCCATGCGTGCCTTCAGGGATGTTGTAGCAGGGAATCAGCAAGATTCCCGGATCAAGAACCTCATCGTAGAGGATATCATGAAGAGGGGTGTTGAGACGGTCTACAGCAATGCACAGATATCCGATGTTGTCAAGATGATGCTTGACAAGAACATTGGAGGGGTACCTGTCATGAACCTTGAAGAGGAGCTGGTCGGCTTTATCACAAGAAGGAGTCTTGTCAATACCCTGAGCCAGTAAACGAAATATGCACACGCTAGACTCCAAAACTGATGTTGTACTGGATGGGGCGGCAGAATATCTTAACATGCCGCATTCCAGACTCCAGGAACTTGTCGATAAAAGAGATATTCGACAGAACTGGGGAGAATACCAACATCTTTTCCGGTTCGATACGACCGTAGCGGGCATCCAAAATGGAAGTGTGCTGTACCAAAGGAACGGGAACTTTGAACTGATCAGAGGATTCCCCAAGATCCGCCGGGCAATGTTGCTTGAGCCGGCGGTTCATAATCATTTTTCAACGATAGATTCTGTTGTTGTTGAGGAAAAGATGAACGGCTACAACATACGGGTGGTTAGTATTGATGACCATCCTGTAGCCATCACACGCAGCGGCTATATCTGTCCGTACTCTACCGAAAAGGCCAAGACCCTGCTGGATGCCAGTTTCTTCCATGACCATCCAGACCTTGTTCTGCATGGGGAAATGGTTGGACCGGACAACCCATACGTTCCAAAGGATATCTATGATATCGAATCCCTTGAATTCTTTGTATTCGATATACGCAAAAAAGGAACAGGTGAACCTTACCCTATCAAAGAGAGGCGGAGACTTGCCAGTGAGTACAACTTCACCCAGGTCCATCATTTTGGAGAGTTTTCCACGGATGTTGCACCGGAGAAGATCCAGCAAATCATACAGGACTTAGGAGCAATAGAACATGAGGGAGTGATGATCAAAGATCCTGAGATGATCGTGCCACCCATCAAATATACATGCTCCCAGAGTAATTGTGGAGACCTGCGGCATGCGTTCAAGTTCTACAACGAAGTGGGTCGGGATTATTTGTTCTCCAGGGTCGTACGCGAGGGGTTCCAGGCTGTTGAATGGAACGAGGGAACACAGCAGCTTGACGAACGATGTCTTCGTCTGGGAAAAAGTATAATCTATCCAATGATGGATACCATCCGCCATATCGGTGAGGGGGAACGGATAGCCGATAATGTCCAGATCCGGGTGCGAGACCTTGATACGGTAGACAAGTTCAAGGAATATCTCAGAAGACTGGGTGTTGATGCCATTTTCAGCGCACCGAAGAGGATCGGTGATGAGTATCTGCTCAGTATCAAAAAACCGAACCGGAGTACGAACGATAAGACCGATGCCATTTTAAAAGGGGACCTGTGGTAACCTCAACGGTACCATAAACATCTCAACAATACATATATGTTAAAAGATATTTGAGTACAGAAGGGAGTACCTATGACAAAGATCACAATCATCGGAAGCGAAAAAAGCGGAAGAACGACACTTGCCGCAAAACTTGGAGAAAAGGGCACTGTCGCGGATATTACCATGTATGAGTTCGCCAAGAGTGGCCATGTGCTGACCACGATCGATGCAACCGGCTATCCGACATCAATTAAACCTCTGCTAACAGCTCTTAACCTTTCGGATATAGCACTGGTATGCATCCCTCCCGAAGGACCGGATGCATACACCGGTGAATGTCTGGTGGCACTGGACCTGCTGGGATATAAACACGGCATCTTCGTCCTGACCAAATCAGATGCCACCTACCCGTATGCCTTAGATGAATTACAGAACACTATAAAAAAGATCACCGCAGACACCTGTATGCAGAACTGGGAGTATATAGCCGTGTCCACGACATCCTTTGAAGGTATGGATGAACTCAAAGAGATGGTCTTCGATCTAAGCGAGATTGTGGACGAGGAACTTCAACAAAACAATGATCAACCAGCCAGGGTCATGGTAGATCAGTCCTTCAACGTGACAGGCATCGGATGCGTTGTCCTCGGTGTGGTCACCCACCGAACGATACATGCAAAGGATAAGATGAACGCTTACCCTGCGAACAAGCCTGCGGAGATCCGTTCGATACAGATGCACGATGTGGATGTAAAGAGCGCACCCACAGGTTCACGTGTCGGGCTGGCCCTCAAGAACATCCAGTCAAAGAATATTGACAGAGGATTCGTGCTCTCCAATGAAGAAATAGTGTCCATGTCACTAACGCTGAACTGTACCCTCTCACCTTTCTCAAAGGGAATCGCCAGAGACGATGTAACTCATATCTTTGTAGGACTCCAGTCCGCACCAATGCGTGTGGAAACGATCACTGTGGATGGGGACAAGGTTGAAAGGACCGGACCAGGATCGCAGTGTATCCTGTATCTCACAGGATCAAAGGAAATCGCTTACAATACCCAGGATCGATTTATCTTAACTAATCTGGATGAGAATCAAAGGTTTATGGCTTCGGGGTTCATTGAAATCTGATCGTTATCACTTATTGTGACGCATGAGTGGCTTGAACCCGTTTATATTGGATGGTCTGTCGATGGCCTTTGTCAGAGAAGTGGCTGCTGGCAGATCCAGTAACTCCGGTTGTTTGACCGGGGCATCGACACGATCCTGATTTACCTGTTCTCGTTTGAAACCGGAACCGATCTTCTCCTCAGTGACCTGTTCATACGGTATGGACAGGGGCGCAGAATCCGAGGAGCCAGATGTCTGTGAACCAATCGTCAGACCTTTCTCCCGGGACAGGATACCTTCTTCCTTGCCTTTTTTGTAATTAGTGTATGCAAGGTCTCCCAGACCGGAATTTTTGGACAGATCATCCAGTTTTGAATAATTTATCTTTACCCATCCAATCTCAGAGTGTTTATGGTATCCAACCTCAAAGCCCAGTTCATAGGCTTTTTTTATGATCTCGGCCTTCTTCGACTTATCAAAGACTACTTCATTCTTATTTTTCTTGAACCCATCCAGCATCGGTTAACCCAACCATTAATCCAGACGACCTGTTACTTTCAATCCCCTTTCCGTGAACTCGACGCTAAACATGTTGCAATCATGCTTCGTCCCCCTCATCTTGATTATCTGCAGGGCACGTGTCATTGTCTTGTCGTAGAGGAAATTATGAAGGAAGAATACACCATGTGTTGCGAACTGTTCCGTTGAATATGCATTAGGATCAGTCATTTCGGAAAGCAGGATCGTAGTACAGCCAATCCGTTTTAAATTCCTGATGAAACGACTTATCTCCTTTTCTTCCAGGGTCCTGTCCCGTGTGGTAAAGCGGATGGAAGATACCGAATCGATCACAAGTCTCTTGATATTGTATTCTGAAACATATGCAGCGATATCCTTGAACACCATTGCAGGGGACGGGGCCTCACCTTCCACAGAAGCATGCCCTACATCATAATCCGGACTGATGACATGATGCAGATCATCCATATACCCATACTCCATTCTGGGTCCTAGATCAGCGAAGAGCAGTTTCTTCATTTTGATGAGCGTATTTACGTTCAACGCATAGTTAGACATATCATCAATGATATTCTGTGGACTCTCCGTCAGTGTCACGTACAATCCCACTTCCCCCAGAGCCGCACCCTGGGCCAGAAACTGAATACCAAACGTCGTTTTCCCGCTCCCGGGCGGACCACTTAAGAGATACACCCTCTCTGAAAGTATACCTCCCTGTACCAGCTCATCAAATCCTTCGACTCCGGTTTGTATTCTCATATCTTGGCCTCTCATTACATCTATCGACAGAACAAACTAATATATTATAATAGATTAACATATTTTAACTCATCGATTTATAAGATCATCGAAATTTCGAAAATCCTCTATCACAATTTGAAGAGTATGATCCAATAATAAACAATTAAATTCATGTTAAACAATGATAAGCAGTGATAAAATGATAGACATAACAATCCCAAAAGGCAGTTTAGAAGAGCAGACCCTGCTTTTGTTCAAGCAGGCAAATCTTGAGATCAAGAAGACAGCGCGTGAGTATAATCCCACAACCAACGATCCGAGGATCAGAAAGATCAAGATCCTACGCCCTCAGGAAATACCCACTTATATCCATGAGGGATATTTTGATCTGGGAATATCAGGCTGGGACTGGGTCATTGAATCCAACTCCGACGTGGTAGAGGTCGCAGACCTACCTTATAGCAAACAGGGAGCCGGCATTGTCAAGATCGTTATTGCAGTACCACAGGACAGTGATATCGAAAGTGCAAAGGATATCAAACCAGGGAGCCGGGTGACCACCGAATATCCCAATATCACAAAGGACTTCTTTGATGGACTTGGTATCCCGGTGGACATACATTTCTCATACGGTGCTACCGAAGCGAAGGTGCCCGATCTTATGGATGTGGTAGTGGACCTGACCGAAACCGGATCCACACTTCGAAAGAATGGCTTGAAGATCGTTGATGTGATGCTCGAGTCCTCCTCAAAACTTATAGCTAACAAAGAAAGCTGGAAGGACCCTGTCAAAAGAAAAGAGATCGAAGAGATCAAGACATTGCTACTGGCGGTGATCGAGGCGCGCGGCAAGGTGCTCATCGATATGAACGTGCCTGCCGACAAACTGGATGATGTGATCGAAGCACTGCCATCCATGAAACGACCAACGGTATCCCAGCTGTACAATTCCGATTACTATGCTGTGGAGACCGTGATGGACAAGAGTGAGATCAACATTCTCATCCCAAAGCTCAAGGATCTGGGAGCAGAGGATATTCTCGAACTCGATATCTCAAAGATCGTACATTAACCATTATAACACCCCTCCTATCCCTCTCCATGCAACAAGAAGATGATACTCTGCTGCGTATTGGCTGGCAGGAGATGAACTGGTCCGTAAAGGTCTTTGCATCCTTTGCGGCCATTGCTTTTGTGGGAAGTATGGTGACATACTTGCTCATGACTATATTCTCACAGCCACAGGTCCTCAACGAGGCGATAGTCACAACTGCACAGACCGCTACAGCCAAGGTTGAACTTGGCGCCAGATACACCGACCCCCTATGGGCTGTCTTTATTTTTAATTCCATCGCAGCCTTTACCGCATCTGCAGGTACCGGTCTGTTCCTTTGCATTCACAGGGTATTGTATGAGGAGATGGTACTGCGCTTGCGGCATCCCGTGTATGCTAATGTCTCTTGCAGAATAGAACGGCTTTTCTCTCCATTATACAGACTGATGCGCCGGGTGGCACTCGTGTTCAAGCCCGAACTTTCCAAATATCAGGATGAGTCCCCCCATGAATATCAGAGCGAGTGCCTGGACGTATCCCCAAAACCTGAAAAGGATGAAGAAGCTGCCTGTCCGACCTCAATATGGAATGTCTGCGGGTATACCCGGAATGATTACAGGACATTTGCCTCCATAATCCCGTACACCGTACCAGTACTGGTGATGATGGCAAACGGCTCCCTTGTAGGGATACTTCTCGCTTTCTTTACGTTCAACGGAGGACTTTCAGGATTCCAGATAGCCGGGGTCGCAGGTATACCGACCGGACTTTTCTACAACCTTGCATATTTCCTGATCTCCCTGTTACCTCACGGTATCATAGAGTTCCCTGTACTATTCCTGGTCACAGCACTTGGATATCGGTTTGCCCGTACACAGTCAGACATCGTCCTGCGGGAAGGACTGTTCCTGGGTGAGAGTGTGGATCATATCAGGAAAGATGGTATGCGGATCAGTACCATCACAAAAAGCTATTTGCGGTCCGCATACCTGTGGAAAATACTGGGTCTGGCTATCGCATTACTTTTCCTGGCCGCATATATCGAAATGAGACTCACTCCCCATATCGTGGAGATCGTGATGGGGTATGTGGATCTGGTGGTTGCTGTGTTTCTTGATCGGTATATTGAATGATCGGGGCTTACACTGGTTCATTCTGGTAATAGTTACATTGTCACAATTGATATAAATATTATTTCGTAGGTGTCCACTCTATCATGCGAGCCGGGTGGTCACCCGGTCAACCCTTTGGAATACTGATCGACCAAAAGTTCAAGAGTGCTTTCCAGATTATTTTCCTGTGAGTACAACCGGAGGCATTCGTAGTATTTGCTCCTGTCTTCAAGGAGAATGTTTATCGGTGGATATTCCTGTTGCAGGAGGGCATAGTTCAATAACAACCGCCCGACTCTGCCGTTGCCGTCTTCGAACGGGTGGATGTACTCGAACTGATTGTGCACTATTGCTGCAAGAAGAAGGGGTTTTACTTCATCCCTATTCTCGTTGTACCAGACAGCCAATTCAGTGAGTTCCCTTTCAATTTCACTGACCGGGATACCCTGATGTACGATCATTCCCCGTCCATCCCTTATGATAACCTCCACATCCCGCAATTTTCCCGCAAAGCTTTTGCTCCCCCCGAAACACATTCCATGGAGTTTCAGTATGAGAGAAAGAGACATATCCTCCCCTGTGTTCCTGACGTATTCCACTGCTTCTGCAACACCAATTGATTCCAGTTCATCATCTGTACGGGGGTTTGTATTGTTCTTAAGGATAGCATGGACTTCATTGAATGATACGGTAGAACCTTCGATAGCGTTTGTGTTGTAAACGAAAGTTTCAGTGAAAACCTGCCATTGCAGCGGGTCCAGATGAACGATCTGTATGTCGCTGTCGTACTCATTCAGTTTCAGGATCTCTTTTTTTGTCAGTGAAATCTTAAGCAGATCCTTTCTGGCATCCAATTCCTCAAGAATAGATACTTCTGCTGCTTTCCTGCATGCATTTATTTCTGTCTCACTCAGGTTCAGTCCAAGATAGCGCCGTATCTTTCTTGTCCTTCCCCTTATTTTGTAGGAGTGGGTCAGGTAGCATTTGGTTTTGTCTCCCTGTTTTCGTTTCTCGACGTACATATCACATAATAGGTGTCCACCTTTGATGTAACTTATGGTGGACACCTGGCAGTTAAGGTTGTGTGAAAAAGAATAATAGGATTGTTTTCATAATGGGTCTTTCACTTCATGATTCGCATTTAACGACGCCCCATCTCTTGCGGTACAGGGAATATCCCATGAACAGGATCAGTACCACCGCAAAGAAGGTCTTCACATCGTGGGGCAGTATTTCGCTGGCACTCCCCACAATGGATGTTGCCTCGATCCCCATCTTGAAATAAATAAGATCCAGCATGAGCCCGAACCCCAGTGCAAATATGGAAATAGATGCAAGATACACCACCGCCACCTGCTTTCCCAAAAACTTTGCGACCACCGTAATGGTGGCAGTGTTCGTTGCGGGGCCCGCAAGCAGGAAAACAAAGGCTGTCCCGGGACTCATGCCCTTTGCGATCAGTGCTGCTGCAAGAGGGGTGGATGCAGTGGCACAAATGTACATGGGGATACCGATCAGGAGCATCAGGAACATCGAGACAGCACCACCCCCCAGATAGGTACGGATAAATTCATCCGGGATCGCATAGGATATCACGCCTGCGAGCACAAGCCCGATAACCAGCCATTTAGAGATATCCCCCAGCAGTTCCACATAGGCATATTTTAAGGCACTTACGATCTGCTGCATCGTCCCTGTCTTTTCGGAACCTTTTTCACCGCAGCAAAGACAGTCCGGACTAATATCATGTTCATGCGGTGCAGATGACAGTGTTATTGGTTGTAACGAAGGTTGTAGCT
The DNA here is from genome assembly GCA_021106765.1 of Methanosarcinaceae archaeon. GTDB lineage: Archaea > Halobacteriota > Methanosarcinia > Methanosarcinales > Methanosarcinaceae > JAIOTO01. The sequence continues at coordinate 25,000 of JAIOTO010000087.1, read as the reverse complement.
TTTCCTCCCTGATCAACAGGTTATTTGCAACACCGGCACCAATTGCCGTGATAAAAGCTGCAACAGGTCTGAATACTGTCATTATAGGGTCGAGGAGAGCATAGGTTATGGCAATGGAATCCAAGCCTGTTTCAGGTGTGGAGATCAGGAAAGAGACAGTCGCACCGTTGCTGGCCCCCCTTTTTTTTAGTGACATTGCAGTAGGAATAACCCCACAGGAACAAAGGGGCATTGGAACTCCCGCAAGAGATGCCTTAAACACGGACCTGAATTTCCCGGCACTTGAACCAAGATGGCTGATGATCTTGCTCTCGGGCACGACCATATCCAGCAGTGCAGCCATGCCAAATCCCAGGAAAAGATATGGCGCTGCCTCCTCAAAGAGGTACCAGGTTTCGGCCGTGATTCCCAGGATCACAACAATAACAGTATCTTGCAGACTCATTTATGTTCCTCCGTCACATGCTGCCTGCACATTTCGATCAGCAACCTCACATGATCATCTGCGATGTGGTATATCGCATATCGTCCTTCCTTTTTGCCCCTCACAAGATCCAGCTGCCTGAGAGTCCGCAGACTGTGGGAGACGGCGGATTGTGTCACATCCAGTGCATAATTGAGTTCACACACGCACATGTCCTTATTTGTCAACAAGAACAGTATCCTAAGACGTGTTTCCGACTGGAGCGCCTGAAAAACAGCGGACATCCTGGAAATTGGCTCATCCCCGGGGAGTGTCTCCATCATCTGTTTGATGAGGGTTTCATCCATATGATCGCACCGTATCGTCTCTTCCATGAATATATGAACATCTGTTCATGTATATGTACATGACGGAATCACATTTCTCAAAAACATATTCTTCATTTCCCCTATGACCCCTCGCACAAACCCCCGAAAACTCCGACCCTGCCACTTCGTGATTATTTCCGGAATCTTGCGATACCTTCAGCCACATTGCTCAAAAGCTGACCTGCCATCTGCTGGGTCGGCCATGAACCAAGTCCACAGTCGGGTCCGGCATACTTTATGAGATCACCGAAGATGGAATACGCTTTATCAAGACGTTTTTCCACAATTTCGGGAGTTTCCATATCTGTCACGATCTCATGCATGACATGTGGTTCTTTCCATACATTGGTATTGTATTTCTCGTTCAGCACGGCTACGAGGTTGAATATGTCGGTCCGTGCAACACCCACACGCAGGAAGGAATCCGAATCTTCCAGTACCTTTTTGTCAATAAGATCAAGATAGGAAGGACTGGCTGCCGATTCAACACCTATGACATTGATATTTGGGGTGTCACATGCCAGATTATAATGAAGCGGTGAATGAAGATGGATCTCAACATCCGTATGCCGTTTGGCCGCAGTAGATGTACAGAGGGTCAGAGCATCCACAAGTTCATGATCCTCGAACATGATCTGTGGATTGATACCGATACTGGGCTCATCGATGGAAATAGTCCTGATATTGAAGTTCTTTGCCGAGCGAATGGAATTGCTGACGAACCTGTCCACGCTCACAGCCAGCGCATTCAGGATGTCAGTATACTCCGTGCCTCCAAAATCCTTGAGATAGAGTTCCAGTGGACCGGTGACGCACACACGGACATCGGGCTTTTCCCCATGCTCCTCCCGATACCTGGCAGCTGCGGCCTCAATGGCCTCAAGCTCTCCGATGCGAGCACAGTCCTCCCTGACCTTGAAAGGTTCCTCCGCACAATCCGGATCATTGATAATGGACATGAACTGCCGGTCCATGCCTCTGAACTGTGGATATGTAGGAACCATCACACCGGCATCCAGCTTCTGCTGGAATGCAGAATCAATGATGGAAAAAAGCTCATCTCTGGACTCCGTGCTGGACCCCTCATTGGAAAATGTACTCTCCACCCACTCCCTGGTAATCCCTTCGGGAAGGGGATAACTACCAATATCGTCGAATATTAGATCTACCATGGTATCGTTATCTGTAAGTATCACTTATAACATTAGCGATTTACGATGTCAGCACCAACATCTCGATCCCCTCGAAGCGGCATCTGGCTACCCGTCCCTCCAGTACTAGATAAAGCAATATCTTGTAGAAGGTATACATCCTGAAATATATCGATAACACAGGTATTGAACAGGTACCAGACAGATGGATAAGCTGCTTATCATCCCTCACACCATCATCCACGAACCGCACCACTCCATCCACACGGTCCCGTTCGATCACACATCCCTGATCCAGACGGGGTCCCAGGACAACAGCATCCTCCTCCATGCCATCAAGCCCTTTAGTCCCTTCAATAAAACCATAGTTGAAAATCGTTGGAATGGGAGAGAAGAACACCTTTTTGAATTCTTTCCCTATCCTGTGATATTTGAAAAAACTATATTTGGGCGTCTCAATGATTATCTTCATCAAATGTATTGGCCCCCTTTTAGATAGTGAACTCCAACACGAATTCCAATAACATATAGAGTTCCAGAACAAGGATTGCAGGCATTCCCAACCTGAAATTCAGATGTCTGGTCTTGTGTCTGAACAGCTGCATCCCGACTATGGAACCAACACTGCCACCGATCATAGCCCAGAAGAACAGGGTCCTTTCAGATATCCTGTACTTTCCCTTACGAGCGCGATCCTTGTCCGAACCCATGAGGTAGAAGGAAATAAGATTCACAACCAGAAGATACATGATCACATATTGATACAGATCCATCCAGACCCCTCATTAATTCCCGATCCAGACCATAATACTTCTGTGGTCCCCGATCAATTCTCACTTTCGTCCGATATTTCCGTTTTCTTCTGCCTTTCTTCAGCTGTTCCCTGTTTCCTTACATGGACTCCGGTGCCTCAATACCCAGCGTTTCCAGCACATTGGCCAGTACGATCCTGGCACAATCGACCAGTCCGAGACGTGCATTCCGCACCGTGGCTTCCTCGGCACTGATCACCGGCGAGAAACGGTAGAACTGGTTGAAAGCATCGGCCAGTTCCCTGGCATAGGTCGCCAGCATGTGGGGTTTCAGCTCACTGGCAGAGCGCTCGAGTACGTGATCGAACAGGGCCATCTTCCTGATGAGCACCATCTCACCGTCTTCCAGCAAGACCGACGGATCGATCTCCCTCTTCGGATCCCATAATCCCTCTTCCTCTGCCTTTCTGAGAATACTACATGCACGGGCATGAGAATATTGGATGAACGGGCCACCCTGTTTTTCGAAATCCAGAGCCTCCTTCCAGTCAAAGACCGTGGATTTTTCAGGGGATACCTTGATAATATCATACCGGACCGCTCCGATACCCACCATCCGGGCCACCTGTTCCTTGAACTCATCCGGCATATCCGGGCGGCGGTTCTCTACTTCCACCAGCGCCTGTGACTCAACCTGCTCCAGCAGCTCATCGGCCGTAATGAACTTGCCACGGCGGGTACTCATGGAACCCTCCGGTAGGGATACGAACTCGAAGATGACGATCTCAGGTTCCTGCTTGCCGATGGATCTCAGGGTGGCCTTCAGCTGCCCTGAAATGAGCTTATGGTCAGCTCCCAGCACATCGATCACCCGTTCGCCCTGTTCGGCCTTCCATTCATGATAGGCCAGATCACGGGTAGTGTACAGGGATGTTCCATCACTGCGTTGGATGACCAGTGTTTTCTCGAACCCGTGGTCTGAAAGATCGACCACCAGAGCACCATCGTCCATCTCAGTGCGGCCTGTGGCCTTAATCTCATCGACGATCCTGGAAACGGCACCGGACCGGATGAAACCAGATTCGTTCACAAAATCGTCATGTATCACATTCATCCGTAGAAGGGTGTTTCGTATACCATCTACCGCAATACCAACAACCTCATCGAACCGCTGGATGGTCTCCTCATCCCCACTTTCCACAAGCTGCATGAGGCGATCGATCTCAGCCACCCTGTCTGGTTCCTCCTCAAGCCAAGCATTGGCCTTTATATATATACCTGCTATCGCATGATCCCCTTTCTTCTCACTGTCAAAATCAAAGTTCTTCATAGCCCATGAGACGATGGCGATCTGCCTACCCATATCATTTACGTAATATTGAGTATCTACATCATACCCTACCCTCTTGAGTACACGCCCAAGGGTATCGCCAAGGATCGAGTTACGGATGTGACCCACATGCAGGGGACCGTTGGGATTTGCAGACGTATGCTCCAGCACAATAGTGCCCTCACAAAAATCGCCACCAAAAGCTTCCTTTTTCTGCCGGATGGTAGCAACCGTACCATCCAGGTACTTCCTATTCGCCTTTATGTTCAGATACGGACCCTGTGCCTGGATACTCTCTATGAGGGAGTCGTCCGGCAGTACGACCGCTGAAGCGATCTGCTCAGCTATGTCCTTCGGACTCTTCTTTGCAACTGATGCCAGCTTGAACGCGACCCGACACGCGAGGTCTGCATGTTGGGACGGTTCAAGTCCCAGATCATCCACCTCGAACCCGGCCGAGCGAATGGTATCCGACATCACCGATGTTACCTGTTCTACAAAATTCAAGTACAAAACGATCACCTGGAAAATTATATCCCTGTGTTATAGCGCAATACTGCAACGATCCCGCCAAAGGCATTCAACAGCTGATCACCTTCTACGAAATCTGTTGATATGAACTCTACCCTGCTACCCATCTGATCGCTAAGAGCTGATAGTTCATCCACAACATCGATCTTTTCCACAACTTCCAGTGGAGACCCGCACTGCTGACAATTACCTAAAGATTCTCCTGCCTCACCTATCCTGAATTCCTTCGTGACCTTTTTCTCAAACCCACACGATGTGCATCGGATGGTCTCCCTTTCCGCCCTGAGATCCTCGGATATGAGCAAAATATCAACAGCTCCGACCATGAGATTCTCACGTACATTATCTTCTCCATAAGTGGCCTTTCCAGAGTCCGACACCAGTTCCTTGAAGAAATCCTGCATCAGGTTCTTCTCAACCATCAGGTCAAGGTCCATCAGTTTATCACCAGCAGCATTGACCAGTTCTGAGAGGCCTGACTCATCAGTATAAGCCACATCGAACATACCCGCGAGCTTCTTCTGGATCTCATGGTGGAAGAATTCACCTGATTGGAACTCCTCTTTTGTGGGGGAAGGACCACCTAAAAGCACGCCTTCAAAATTCTTATGGTCCACGGTCATGAAGACATCACTTGCAGCATCACCAATACGTTTGTAGAAATCATGGATCGCAATGAGTCGAAGCTGCTGGAATCTATGTGCACTCTGTCCACCTTTTCGCTGTTTACCCGGGACAGTGGATGTCAGGTGCCGGTAGGATTCAATATGTTTACCTGTCAGCAATCCAATGGTCGCCTCACGTCTGTCAAGGACCAGAAGTCCGTAGGTCTTTGCCTCCTTGAGCATCTCCTCCAGAGGCTCCAGGAAGAAGGACGAATCACAATGATACCTGTAGGTAATTATTGGCTGTGGCGGCTCGATGATGGTCGTTTCCATGTTCGTCTTATCCGCTCCCACGTCGACAGCACCGGTAAAATAGACGATGCCGTTCTCCGGTACATCCACATACCTTAGCCTGGAAAGGAGAGAATCAATAGCTCCCTGTACATTTGTCTTGGTCAGCTTGGATTTGATGTTGGATGCCTGCCCATGCTCGATCTTGAGCTGGGATGTGATATCTGATATCTGTTTGTCTGGAGGAATGTAAAGGGAAACCAGCTCGGTCCCACGACCTTTCTTGGTCCTCAGGTTCTCGAGCTTTTTCTTAAATTCGTATTTCTGATGTGCAGATTGTTCTGACATTTTGAGGATGCTCCATGATAAGAGATCTGTGATATATAATTAGATATGTGTAGATTAATTTGGTGGATCTGTATTAGTAGTATTCAACAGTCTTTGAACGATACCCAACTGATAAACTATAATGTTGAGTCTCTTAAATATAGATTATGACTGAATGTCAACTAGGAACGCGCTATTCCTGATCAAGATGTGAAAATGATCCATCTTTCGAAAGAAGGACAATCCGACTCAATTCCACATCATCGGCCACCTCATATCCAAGATGATCAGCGATCTTGCGGGCGAATTCAATTACTTCCTCATGAGAAGGCATGGCGTCCCTTGGAAGACGATTACGTGAATATCCAAGATGCATATACGCCTTGACCTCCACATAATCAGGATCTGCTTTTTTGATAAGTCTGGCGTACCCTGCAGGATCGAACATGTTAACACCTTTGATAAGAGTAATACGGATATCAGTACGAGTGTCCTTTTTAGCCAGAATGTCCAGCGTTGTGTTGATACGATCCCATAGTCCATCCACTTTTGGACGACAGACCTTACGATATGTTTCCTCGTCTGGTGCATCCAGGCTCATATACAACTGAGATGGTTCAAGACGTTCCATTATCTCAGGCATTGTACCATTGCTCACAACAAAGGTCGTGAGGCCGCGTCTTTTGAACTCCCTTACCAATTCAGGAAGATATGGATAAAGAGTTGGTTCTCCTGATAGGGATATTGCAACATGACCAGGCTCATTACCTTCCTCCCATCGCTCTCGTGGTACAGAACCTCCGAACCCGGAGATCAATTTTCGCTGTGCTTGGATACAAGACCCCACTATTTCCACTGGAGAGTCCCAACTCTCAGGCCAGGGGGCATCCACCTCTACCGGCCTCCAGCAGTGAAGACACCGCTGATTGCATACAAGTGTGGGGGTCATCTGCATGCATCGATGGGATTGTATACCATAGAACTGGGATTTGTAGCATTCACCTTCGCCCCTCATAGCTCGGGTCAGCCAAAGGCATGTCTTGACCGCTGAATGTGTACCTGCCAGACTATAACCCTGTTTCTTAAGTAGGGTCTTAAGATCAAGTACATCCAGGACATTCAACTCAGACATGTGGTAGCCTACTCACTTGCAGTATATATAAAGAACGCCTATGGTCAGAACGTAAGCAGGGACGTTTTGAAGTTCGATAGATCAACAACCGGTACCTGTGCTGGGGTTGGTACAACATTTACACGTTTCTGGAATTCGGTCTGAGATTGCCATGTACCGGAATTGATCAGCAGGACGTTCTTATACGATTGAACACCGACTGTATGTACATGTCCACAATGGAGGATGTGTGGTATGGGATCGATCACAAAATGATCGTTCTTCTCAGGTGCAATAGAGACTCTGCTACCGTAAATCGGAGACAGATGTCTGCACTTTACCATTTCTACCATAGCCTTGGAGGGTTCCTCATAGGATACTCCCGGAATCGAGGCCACAAGATCATCAATAGAACGTCCATGGTACATCAGGACATTCACGCCATCCAAGGATACCATAGCAGGATTACCAACGAACACGATCCTGTCAGGGTACATGGATCTTATACGCTCAGGAAAACATGGCTGCGGTTCCGCCTGACGGACAGCATCGTGATTGCCAGGTCCGATGACCACCGTGATATGTTCGGGTATATCCCTGAAGTATTCAGCTGCCTTTTTATACTGCTGATATACATCAGGGATATCCAATTCATTCTCTTGTCCTGGAAAAATACCTATACCATCAACAAGATCCCCTGCCACCACCAGATACCGAATATCCTTTGATATCGATCGTAATTCTTCGTTATCGGTATCACCCCGCAGGAAATCAAGAAAACTAAGCCATTCATCCTCAAGGAAAGTCGAACTCCCGATATGCACATCAGATGTGAATACGGCTTTTCCTGTGGTACCTGGCCGCTGCGGTCCAATGTTGGGAACATCCGGAAACATGATGCTTTTAGCTATCAACAGACTACCATCATTTGTCAGATTCCCGGTAATACCCACAACCTCATCCAGCACAAGATGAGCTGCTGTATCATAAAGATCCTTGTCCACCAACCGTACAAGGGCAGGGAACGAGCCTGTAGAATCCTCCAGCTCTATCATCCGATGTCCATTCGTGGTAGTTCTGAGATCAGATACCATCCCGATAATAGAAACACCACTACGATCCCCCTCTCCAACTCCACCCCGTCGGCGGTTGTCTCTCAGACTTTCCATCGGTCTGGCATGAAGACGACCTCTCAGCATCTCACTGAGCCTGGTATATCGGTTCCTGAAGTACTGGACAAACTCCATATATTCACCTATACACGTCGAACGATCAGTTATGTCAGATAGGATATCCACAGGATTGGGAGAGGAAGTAGCAGAGGGAGTATCGTGGACCTTATCCAGATCAGGAACATCCAGAGTAAGAGTATCAGGCATTCCATCAACCACCATACCAGTTTTATCAGCATCAGCTATCTTATCAGATATTGCTTCAGGCACTGTGACTGTACGATCAGCCTCAAAGGAAGCTACGTCAATGTGCTCGAGACCAATAACAAATACAGATTCGTCAATATTCTCAATAATATATTGTATAAGAGAATTAGCCGAGCTATGACTGGCAACCAGATCCACCGCATTGGGACTTATCTGATAACCAGATTCCAGAAAAGCAGAAACAATGTTCATCTTATCCATAATATATCCAGGATCCTCATTTACTGAAAACAACTATAATACTAACAATTAACACTAACAACTAGTACTAACCAATACATTTAAAGTGTTCGACTATATACTAATTCCATAATACTACTTTATATAAAATCAGAAATAAACTCCTGAGTGATGGCAAAAATGGACCTTAAAGATAAAATAAACACATTCCAACACAGCAACAACTTCTGGATATCCTTTTCCCGGGATATCGCTTCCGTAATGCTAGCTGTTGCTGCCTTTGCCGTGATCTCCCAGATCGTGTTCGGGATGTGGACACCCATGGTAGCTGTCGAATCCGGAAGCATGCAACCTCACATGGAGATAGGTGATATCATTTTTATAAAGAGTATTGACAGAACAGAGATCATCACTTATGAAGATGCCACACCTAACCAGATATCCTTTGAAGAACCGGGTAATGTGATATTGTATCGGCCATATGGTCAGGAAGGCGTTACACCGATCATTCACAGAGCCATGTATCATGTCGAAACAGGAGAAAGTATGTGGCCTGGTGGTCCGACTGCGCCACACAGTGGTTACATAACAAAGGGAGATAATCCAATAACAAACAAGTACTATGACCAGCAGGGACAGATCAGCTACCTCTTGCCTGTTAAGGAGGAATGGATCATAGGCGTAGCAAAACACCGTATTCCCTATGTAGGACATGTGAGACTATTATTTTCCTGATATTATTATGATCTGTTAAACGACAGACCAACTAATGAACAGGTAAATTCATGATTACAGACCTTAACCAGTTCACAGCTGCAGCTGCGCTGTGATCACCGGTTTAAAATCTGCCAGCATATTAAGACGATAATCTTCAAGTAATACACTACGAGTGCTTTCAACGGGTACGCTCAATACTATCTCCTTTGTCCTGCCATAGCGACCTTTGCTTACTACTACAGCATTGAGAATACCAAGCATGTCCAGCTCAGAGATAAGGTCCGTTACACGACGTTGTGTTAATATATCCATATCCACATTATTACAGCTCTGCCTGTAGATATTATACACTTCTCCAGTCGTTACGTTCCGATGTCCATTATCTCTTAACAGTATCACGCTATAGAGAGTTAGTTTTGACTGAGTAGGCAGAGTTCGGACAACCTCAACGATACGATCAACTTCGATCTTTTCCTGTGCATACCTAACATGTTCCTCTTTAACCTGTGTCTTGCTCTCTCTTTCGGCAAGTTCCCCTGCAACCCTCAGCAGATCCAGAGCCCTGCGTGCATCCCCATGTTCCTGAGCTGCAAAGGCCGCACAAAGAGGAATAACCATCTCATCCAGTACTTCATCCTTGTATGCAATTTCAGCCCGTTGTTTGAGAATATCACTTATCTGTTCTGCATCGTAGGGAGGAAAAATAATTTCTTCTTCACCAAGAGAACTCTTTATTCTTGGATCCAGGAATTCGGTAAACTTCAGATCGTTCGATATACCGATCATACTGACCTTGGCCCTGGAAAGCTCGGTGTTGATACGGGACAGGTTGTATAGAACATCATCACCTTTTTTTATGAGTTTGTCGATCTCATCAAGAATTACTATTATAACCTGATCTTTAGTGTCAATAGCTTCCTTAAACTTTAAGAATACCTGATCTGTTGGCCAGCCAGTCATAGGAACATCCTGGCCAAATTGCTTGGCAAGATTGGCAAGAAGCCTATACTGAGTATCAATAACCTCACAATTCATATACAGAACAACACAGGGACTTTCCAGACTATCACTTTTTCGCTCAAGTTCTATACCAACGTGACGGGCTACAGCAGTCTTACCTGTCCCTGTCTTTCCATAGATAAGTATATTTGAAGGCGTATCGCCACGTAGAGCTGAGACAAGAATAGTAGCCAAATTATTGATCTGTACACTTCTATGAGGAAGGGATTCTGGAGTATATGAAGGACGCAGAACTTCCTTGTTTTTGAAAAGAGATTCATTTTCCAACAGGTCCTGAAATAATTCATCTAATGAGTTGTCTTTCATTTTTATACCTCCTCCGATCCGATAATTAGGGATTACATGTCAAATACCAAATATCAAATCTCCAGTAGATGCAATAGAAATATAGCATGAAGTATAACATATTAATAGTTATGCTTTGATCACTTAGTTTCCAGTGTAATTATAACCAGACGTCAATATATGAATAAAAACGCTATTGTAGGACATTATACATTGTGATGTAAAAATGCATTTGATTGTTAAGATATTGTTTATAGGAATGAGACCCCTGTATTTCTGGTGGAAAGTTCTTAAAGGTGAGAGACCCCATGGTTTCTACTGGAATCATAAAAAATATGTAAACGCATTTTTTATAAAATATATTAAAAATAGAGTTGTGTAACTATTACTTTAATTGTATATAAATATATCTGCAAGTTTAACAAGAGTTTTTTTTACACCATTTTTATTCCAGTAGAAACCATGGGGTCGGTGTCTATATTTATCCCTACTTTTACAATTATAATTATTTATTACAGTTCAATCGATTATAAATTTAGTCACAATTCATACAATTCACATGAACAAAATCATTTTAAATAGGTTCAACACTTTTATCTCTTGATTTTATATGAACGAAAACGGAATATCCAGAGAAAAACTATTCCATCTTTTGAATAATATTAAAGGAACAGATACTAAGTATGAAAAAGTTTTGAGTTCTATGTGTACATATCCACATGAAGTAGCACTAAAAGCTCATATACAGTTCATCGAATCCAATATGGGTGATCCTGGTCTGTTTACCGGTACATGTGAACTTGAACAAAAAGTTATACAAATGCTTGGAGAGCTACTTCATTGTTCCACAGCTTCCGGATATATTACTACTGGTGGAACTGAATCCAACATACAGGCAGTCCGATCCATGAGGAATGCTCGTCGTGATGTTAAAGATCCAAATGTGATCGTACCTGTATCTGCCCATTTTTCGTTCGACAAGGTTGCGGATATTTCTGGTATTGAAATAAGAAAAGCTCAGCTTGATCCAACTCTTAAAGTGTACCTTCCTTTGGTGGAGGAACTCATAGATGAGAATACTATCGGACTTGTGGGTATAGCTGGTACAACTGAGTTTGGCCAGATCGATCCCATCAGGCAGCTCTCGGATATTGCCATTAAAAAAGGACTTTTCCTGCATGTTGATGCGGCATTTGGAGGTTTTGTCATTCCATTCCTGCAAAGATCCTATTCATCCCATGCTTTTGATTTCGATTTTGAACTTAAGGGAGTCACATCTATTACTATTGATCCTCATAAGATGGGTCTGAGCACTATACCTTCAGGAGGATTGTTGTTCAGGGAACGTGAATATCTTGATAATCTTCGTGTGCATACTCCTTATCTTACTATTAGTAGCCAATATTCTCTTACAGGTACCAGAAGTGGTGCAGCTGTAGCTTCAACCTATGCAGTGATGAAACATCTGGGAAGATCGGGTTACAGAGAGATCGTACAAGGTTGTATGAATATCACTACTGAGTTTGTATCCAGAGCTAGAATGGCAGGATTTGAACCTGTGATCGAGCCTGTAATGAATATTGTGTCTCTTATAGTGCCTGAACCTCAAAGGGTAAGAGAGTTATTGCGTGAGGAGTTTGGATGGCATGTATCCATAGCTCGTAATCCTAAGTCTTTGAGGATTGTGATAATGCCTCATGTAACGCATGAGAATATGGAGTTATTCTTACAGGATCTGGTTGTAGTGGTGGATAATATGGGAAGCATGGAAGATGTGGAAATGTAAAGGATCTGTGAAACATAGAAGATATTGAAATAAGTATAAAGTAATAATTATATGACACGGATGAGGGGATGATCGATGACACCTAGCCTTGAAGCGTGTAAAGGCGTGTGTTCATCGGATCCGTGACTGATACAAAGTATGCTGTGTGGTTATATACTTGTGAGCCAAGCGGGTTGAAAGTATTTATTGCAATTGCATTCGTCCTTAGCTCCTGCTAGATAGAACTAAATACGATAACATCGACAATGTTCACACATGGGATCTTCTTTTAGGATCGGTACGGTGATGGGAATTGATATTAAGTTACATATCACATTTCTCATGGTCTTACCAATTTTTGTGATGATATTTGCGGTAAATTCTGCGCCGTATGGTTTTGGTGACATAGAACCGCCAATGCAATATGTACTAGCCCTGTTGTGTACTGTGCTTCTTTTTACATGTGTACTTCTACACGAGCTCGGTCATTCGTATTTTGCGCAGAAATATGGATTTAAGGTAGATAATATCACACTTTTCCTGATCGGTGGCATCGCGTCCATGGAGGATATCCCACGGGACCCTGCACAGGAGGCAAAGATGGCATTCGCCGGGCCGATGGTCAGTTTCATGATAGGATCGATTCTCCTGGCATTAAATTTTGTAATCTCCTCCCTGATACCGACGTATGCTCTTACGTCCCCGTATCGGCTTGTCCTTATACTGGGATCAATTAACATTGTCCTTGGAATTTTCAATCTACTTCCTGCGTTTCCTATGGATGGAGGCCGCATCCTACGGGCATGGTATGCACGTAAGATAAGCTATGTAGAGGCTACACATACTGCGGCAAACGTTGGTAAGATGTTTGCTATCTTGATGGCGCTACTGGGCCTCATCTCCAGTCCCTGGAACCCGTGGCTGTTAATGATAGCGATATTTGTATACATGGGTGCATCAGGAGAGGATCGTACAACAACGGTGACCACAACGCTGGAAAAGGTCAAGGTCAGGGATGTGATGACTTCGGGTGTGGTTTCCGTGCTTCCTTCATTGACAATCGAACAGCTGACACAATTCATGTTCGAGCATAAGCATATGGGTTATCCTGTGATGGAACATAATGTTCTAAAAGGCATCGTCACGTTTTCAGATGTGCGTAAAGTGACTTCTCTGGAGCGTTTTAGTACTTTGGTATCTGATGTGATGACCCGGGATGTGGTACCAATAACAGTGGATGCCCCAGCATCGGATGCTTTTAAATTGATAACATCTAATAATATTGGACGGCTTATAGTTATGGATGATGATGATGTTGTAGGTATCCTGTCCAGGACCGACCTGATGCATACTATGACGTTATTGAGTGAGTGATAGGAATATGGATAAAACTGAGGATAACGAAGTCACGATCACAGATTCGCAACAGGATGCTGTGGAGTATAGGTTCAATACGGCATCATACGAACATACAGATAATGATAATGGTATAGAGTCATTGCCTCAGACAGATTCTGCAACTCCAGCAGCTTCCAATACATCCATGGCTTCCATGATGACTCCTTCCCAGATCACCATCGTGGGAACGGCTCATGTATCTCAGAAGAGTGTAGATGAGGTGATCGAGACCATCGAGCAGCAACGACCGGATGTTGTGGCCGTTGAACTCTGTCGTGGCAGGTATGAGGCACTCAAGGGTGAGGCAAAGACCTCGGATATACCTGTCAAAGAACTTCTTTCCGAGGGAAAGGTGTATTTTTTCCTGGTGCACCTGCTTCTTGCCTACGTACAGAGGAAGATAGGTGATGAGATGGGAGTACAGCCTGGTGCTGAGATGGTGACCGCTATCGATACGGCTGAGGCTATGGGTGCACAGGTCGCTCTGGTCGATCGGGATATACAGGTCACACTGCATCGTTTCTGGAGTAAGATGGGGTCCTTTGAAAAGTTGCGTATGTTAGGTACTCTGGTCGAAGCAGCACTGGGTATCGGAGGCAGCAAGGATATCGATATCGACAACATCACCGATCAGGATATGGTGGCAATGCTTACTGATGAGCTGCGTTCGTTCTCACCAAATGCTGCAGGCGTACTGATCGATGAACGGGATGCCTATATTGCAGGCAGCCTGTTGCGCGTTGCATCAGGCGGTGGCAAAAGGATCGTGGCTGTTGTGGGTGCCGGGCATAAGCCCGGGATCGAGAAGTATCTCAAGGATCCATCTACCATACCGTCACTCGAGCAGATCACCCAGGTGCCAAAGAAAGGATTCAGCATCATGAAGGTGTTAGGGATTGGTATCGTGGGCATTGCTCTTGCTACCTTTGCGTTACTGATACTGTCCGGAACACCGTTGGATAAGTTACTACTGGCATTTGGTTGGTGGTTTATCATCAACGGTGTACTCAGTGCATTAGGGGCTGCGATCGCCAGAGGTCATCCATATTCCATTATCACGGCTTTTGGTATTGCATGGCTGACATCCCTTAATCCTATGATGGCGGCTGGGTGGTTCGCAGGGCTGATGGAAGCAAAACAGCGTCATCCTACGACCAATGATTTCAAGCAACTGATTGAGATCGAGAGTACCAGCGAAATGATGAAGAATAACTTATTCCGTGTGATATTGGTGGCGGCCCTGGCCAACATCGGCAGCATGATCGGTACTTTCCTTGGGATATATGTTATGATACAGGTCACAGGGATCGATCCAACAGAGATCATCAGTGCAGGGTTGCAGACCATCGGGCTGTGATCAGCCCTCCTGGTCCAAGTTGTGATTGTACTCTGAGCATTATCTAAACAGCAATTGTGTCTTGATCAGAGGGATATCTGTTGATCTCAGGTAATCCTGCATATGCCTGAAATAATCAAAAAAAGAAAAATGAACGACCTTAAAGAAGGTCGCGCAGATTGAACTTGTATGGCCCCAGACTCCCACCGAAGTTGCCTGCGGTGATCTTCTTTATACCGGGGATCGTCACGGCAGCTTTGATACCGGTCTGCATTGCATCCCTCACAACGTCGGTATTAAGACCGTTGATCACGATCTCGTAAACAGCTTCAACATCGTCGGGGATTTCGGTTCCTTCAACTTCTTTCTTGATGGATGGGCAGAACTTCTCGTTTGCGGTTGCTTTCAGGAACTTGTACTTGTTGGCACCGACCTTTGAACCACTGGCCACAATACCGCCAGGGAACGGGGTGATCGAACCTTCTATTTTCTTGATGGCATCCACTGCGACCTCTGCTGCTGTGAGTGCGCTCATCTGGCTGTCACCAAGGATAAAGAAGTTACCTCCAGCAACACCACCAACGGCACCTATGGAATGTTCGACGATGAAGTCTCCTTCCATCATAGGTATCTTGTATGCTTTTCTTCCTGCAACCTCTGTTTCGGATTCCATACCATCGGCGAAGAACTTAAGCTTGAATCCAGTATCGAACTGTTTCTCGGCATCTGGCAGACCATTGAAAACAGCGGTCGTTGGTGCTGTAAGGACACACTGTCCTATGCGCTCGAGCAGCTGCTCTTCCAGTGACTTGTATCCAAAAGTACAAATCTGGATATATGCTCCTGGTCTGCCGTCGGGCGTCTCGTCACCGGTCACGAACTTTTCGATCCCTCCCTCTGCAGGGCACATGATCACAGATGTGCCAAACCCGGTGGCTTCGGTTGCGGCTACATTGACCCAGCGCTCGGATGCGGCTGTGATCAATACACGTGCTATCTTTATGGGAAATGCTTCTGCGAATGTATCTTCGATCTCTACTCCATTGAGTTCCATATAAACACCTTCATAATAATAACGTTAGGTGATAATTAGAATACAATAACAATACATATAATCTTCGACATCTATCTCATACAACGATCTTATTGAATAATTGTTCAGTCATTATTTCTAATCTTCAAAGTTGATCGGTTTCAATTCCGTACCACAGAATTTGCAGTACCGGGCATCGATATCATGTCCAGCGAAACCGCATTCCGGACAACCTATATTCAACACGACCTCGTGTGTCTCTTCCCGGACCTCAATTTCTTTCTCCTTATCATCCTCTGTGATCTTGATTATGGAATGTGTCACGATCCCTGTGGGGAGAGCTATGATGGAATAACCCAGTATCATTATGATCGAAGCCACAGCTTTACCCATTGGAGTGATAGGTACGATATCTCCATAACCCACGGTGGTCAGTGTGATAATGGCCCAGTAAATGCTTGTTGGTATGCTGGTAAAACCATTTCCATCACCCTCGATCACATACATCACGGATCCCAATAGGATAACCAGATTGATAACTGCGAAGAAGAAGACTATGATCTTC
Source organism: Methanosarcinaceae archaeon (assembly GCA_021106765.1). Classification (GTDB taxonomy): domain Archaea; phylum Halobacteriota; class Methanosarcinia; order Methanosarcinales; family Methanosarcinaceae; genus JAIOTO01. Next base: position 8,372 of record JAIOTO010000087.1, on the reverse strand, counting down.
CGGCTGCTGTCCTTCATTGCCCTCATTAGCAGGTCGACCTCCTGCAGGTACTGGACGAGTTTCAGTACCCTGAAGATCCTGAGCAGTCTAAGGATACGGATCACCATCAGATACTGGCCACCTGGCAGGAAGATGGTGAGATATGTAGGGATGACGGCCAGTAGATCGATAATCCCAAAAAAGCTGGTTGCATACTTCATCTTGTTTCGCACACATATCATACGTAAGATATATTCTACTGTGAAGAGAAGTGTGAAGAACCACTCGAGCGACCACAGGATCGTGTGATATTCAGCATTTATGCTATTCACACTACACAGCATCACGACAGTGACACTTGCCAGTATGCAGAAGATCAGACATATATCGAAGAATTTTCCTGCTGGTGTATCGGCTTCGAATATGATCTGGTAAACTTTGTCTTTCCAGTTATCCGCATCCGGTCTGTTCTCTGATCGTAGATCTGATAGGCTCAGCATTGGGGTCTCCTGTCTGGTAATAATCCTTTTTATTCTCTTTTCTCTCTTATGTAAAGTAGTTATCTGAGTATGATCTGGTAAGTATGATTTGAAAATGTTATTTTAGTTATGATCGTACACTGATACCCCGATAAAATTGCTATAACACAATCTTTATCTGTCATTGTCTCATATTTGAGAAAGGTCTCATATTTAAGATGCCATGAGGATTATGAATGCATAGGATCGAGTTCCTGAAACGACTGGCTCTGCTGGGTGCGGTGGATCTTCCACTAAAGATGTCATCCAGTGAGTTTGCAGAAGATACTCCCATCAGTTCCAAGACTGCGGCAAGGATGTTGAAGCAGCTGGAGGACGAAGAGTTGATCGATCGGACGATCGTGGCTGGCGGACAGTTGGTATCCCTGACCCATAATGGGGTCAATATTCTGAGAAGGGAGTATGAGGATTATCGCCATATCTTTTCGGTAAATGGTGGAGGACAGGAGATCGAGATGTACGGTCATGTGGTTACGGGGTTGGGCGAAGGCCAGTACTATATAGGGCAAGAGGGCTATCGCAAACAGTTTGAGGAGAAGTTGCATTTCATGCCGTTCCCCGGGACCCTCAACATCCGTCTCACTGGTTTCAGTGTTGATGTACTGGACAGAAAAGGTATCAGGGCCAGTATTTTAATATCAGGGTTCACTGATGGCGAGCGCACCTTTGGTGCATGTCGTTGCTATCCTGTTGAGATGGAAGGGATACATGTGGCGATAGTGGTGCCCGAGAGGAGTCATTATCCGACCGATCTGCTGGAGATCATCGCACCAATGAATCTACGCAAAGTGCTCAAACTGCAGGACGGAGATGAGGTGAGAGTAGTGGCAATGGAAAATTTTTTAGGTGAGTGATATTGATGTCAGATGATAATATGTTCAGTGAAAATATCCAGCATGCGATCAAAGCTGCACAGAAGGGTGAGATGTTCTTTATCTATGATTCGGATAGTCGTGAGGGAGAGACGGATTTTGTCATTCCCGCTAATGCAGTTTCTCCGGATGATGTTCGTTGGATGCGCCGGGACGGTGGCGGCCTGATCTGTGTGGCTCTGGACGGTGACGCCTCCGCAAAGTTGGGATTGCCGCTGATCGCTGATGTGATCCGCAACGCAGCAGACGAAACTCCTTCCCTGGGTTCCATTGTGGAGCAGGGAGGTGACCTGGCTTATGACAACCGCTCATCTTTCTCCATCTGGGTCAACCATCGTGACACCCGTACCGGCATACCGGATAACGATCGGGCCCTGACGATCAATAAACTTGGCGAGATCGTGGAGAGCACATTGACTGGAGATGATGTTGATTTCGGCACCGAGTTCCGCACACCTGGTCACGTAGCCCTGCTACGCGCTGCAGACAGGCTTGTGGACGAGCGCCGCGGCCAGACCGAGCTTTCCATTGCCATCGCGAGGATGGCCGGTATCACTCCTGCCATGGTGGTCTGCGAGATGCTGGACGACCACACCGGTGCTGCCCTGTCCAGGGAAGACGCCAGAACGTATGCCCAGCTCCACAACCTCGTTTTTCTGGAAGGGCAAGAGATCGTGGATGCCTATCAGGCGTGGGAGAGATCCCGTACTGAGATGGCCCATCAGAAAGAATGATATAGGGAAAGCGTATACTATATTCCGACCCTGTGGGGCCGTAGGGTAGCCTGGTCCATCCTGCAAGGCTGGGGGTCTTGCGACTTGAGTTCAAATCTCAGCGGCCCCATCATAACAAATTTGAAAAAAATGATCGACACATCTTACTAACATTGGTTAGTTTTGTTTCCAGAGTGAGTTAAACAACATTTACCTTTAAATTTATCAGGGAGTGAACACATATGGCTTCTAAATATTTGAAAAAAAAATGTCTGTGTACCTCGAATCCCTCTTTCATAACAAAATTATATTCTTTTTTGAAAAAAACGAAAAAGGGAAAATGAAAACTTAAGAAGTCTCTTTACCACAGATCACACGAAGAAATAATGGATTTCTTGAACATATCCTCCATATTTTCCTCTTATTCATATCATCATTTGCTTATCTCGGGCAATTCAATAGGACCTAAATTTCAAATTCTTCCTTGTCCATTCCTCTTTTAGAAGTGTCAAGATCAATGTTTTTTGAAAACCAGAGAGATGTTACCCACGCGATGTTGAAGATATCCTATTTTTTCAATACACTTTTTAACATTATCAATCCCAGTATGCCTAACACACCTCCCGCAATCAGCCGGGCTACAAAGGTGGGACTTGACATGAATATGATAATATATGCTGCCATAAGCAGAAATATTATTGGTACAGCAATTTTTCCAAGGTCCATTTTTTTTTAGTTCCCCTTTTAGTCAATTATGAACAGATGTTATTTTACACTATATAATATAATTGTTTGTTTTTGATCTCTACCCATTTGACAGTTTTCACTATTTCCTGAAGAAAATCTCTGTTCCAAAATCCGTGAAATAGAGAATTGATCAGGGAGAATTTGTTCCGTTCTATTTTTGTTTATGGAATTGGCATGTATGGATCGTTTCTCAAATGATCCAGATACTTGATCTAATATTTTAAATTTTCATCTATACCATAATTTTTATATCGATACGATACATAGGCCCTGTACGAATATTGATGTTGGTGATCATTTATCGTTCCAATTGTTGTGGCAGAGGACCTGCAGAAGTGTTTTGGAGAATTTGTGGCTGTGAATGGTGTGAGTTTTACTATTGAGGATGGGGAGATGTTCGGTTTCCTGGGTCCGAACGGTGCCGGTAAGACCACTACTTTGCGGATGGTACAGTGCACGTCCCCCAAGACATCCGGTATGTTGGAGGTCTTCGGTATGGATGCAAGCACCCACCAGCGAGAGATCAAGACTAAGATGGGTGTGGTGCCGCAGGAGAACAATCTGGATCCCGATTTCACGGTATATGAGAACTTGCTTGTGTTCTCCCGCTATTTCGATATTCCTGAGGCTGATGCCAGGGAACGGGTGGATGAGTTACTGGACTTCGTCCAGCTTACAGAGAAGAAAGACACCATGACTGATACTCTCTCTGGTGGGATGAAACGCCGTCTGATACTGGCAAGGGCCCTGATCAACCGTCCCCGGCTACTGATGCTGGACGAGCCCACGGTGGGGCTGGACCCACAGGCACGCCATCTGATGTGGGATAAGCTCAAGGGGTTAAAGAAGGAAGGAGTCACCATCGTGCTTACAACGCATTACCTGGAGGAGGCCGCCCAGCTGTGCGACCGACTGGTGGTCATGGACCATGGCAGGATACTTGTGGAGGGCAGCCCGGACCAGATCATCCGGGAATATATTGGTACTGACATCGTTGAGACAAAGTCTGATCCAAAGACGATCGTATGCCTGGACCGGCAACAGGCACGTTATGAGATCATTGGTGATACAGTTCAGATCTATACCAATGAGCCACAGCACATCACCGACCATCTGCTAACGGAATGCGACCTTACAACGATCACCGCACGCGCTGTTACACTGGAGGACGTCTTTCTAAATCTTACCGGCAGGAAGTTGAGGGAGTGACATCGTGAATATAGGTTTATATTTCAAGGTTCCCAACATCAGTTTCCGGGCGCTCAGGGTCTGGCAGCGAAATAAGGACGTATTCATGAAGAACGTCAAACTGAACTTCCTTCCTCCGTTCATTGAGCCTATGCTATACCTTTTTGCTATGGGGTTCGGGTTGGGAATGTTCATCGAAGATATCGATGGCGTATCTTACGCCAGGTTCATCGCACCGGCACTCATTGCGGTGTCCGTAATGTATGCCTCATTTTTCGAGTGCAGCTATGGTTCTTATGTGCGTATGCACTACCAGAAGACCTTCGAATCCATTATAGCAACTCCCCTTACGATCGAAGATGTGATCACAGGCGAGTTACTGTGGGGTGCCACCCGCAGCATGATCAATGCTACCATCATGCTGCCGGTCATTGCACTATTCGGTCTGATCGATTTCCCTCATTCACTGCTGATCATACCGTTTGCCTTTCTGGCTGGCCTTGTCTTTGCAGCCCTTGGTTTGTGTGTGGCATCTGTTACCCCCAACATCATGTCCATCAACTATCCGATCCTTTTGTTCATCATGCCAATGTTCCTGTTCAGCGGAACGTTCTTCCCGTTACATGTGCTGCCTTTGCCTATACAATATTTTGCCCTGGCAGCCCTGCCCCTGACGCATGTTGTGATCGTCATACGTTCCCTGACCTTCGGGATCTTGGATGTGTCCCTGCTGTTCAATCTGGCGTGGATGGTCGCAGTTTGCCTGATACTTTCAGTGCTGGCCGTGAATATGATGAAGAAGAAGCTGATCGTGTGATGATTGATCCTGTGTTTTTATCGAATACATTCCCGACGAATTTACTTGGCGCAGCATTGACGCAAAAGGATACATCATTGTACACTGTATCCGTTTGTCGAAAAAAACAAACAGAAAGGTTATGGTTCAATATCAGCTGGATAGGTTCGAACAGTTTTGAAGTTTAAGACAAGTATATACACGAATAGATACCTACATTTTATTATTAACAGATAACAGATCATCACAATTATTGAATATTAGGAAGTGGGCAAATATGTCATCAAGTAGAAACAGATACCTATCGTACCTTACATTGATATTGATACTGGCCTCAGCCATCCTGTTATCAGGATGCACGGGACCGGGCGAGGAGATCGAATATCCCCAGCCTACGAACCAGGCAACTCCCTGCGAACAGGGACAGGATACCTCACCAGACGATGAGTTCCTGATACTGGTGCCAAAGGTGCTCTTTGCTGGCGGAGAGAGTTCTGTTACCATGTCCGCGTTTGCAAACAGGGAACCTGTCAGCCGGTGTGTGGAATACTCACTGACAGATAATGAGGACAATACCGTTGCGCTGGTCAGGGCCGCAACGGCCATGTCGGGCAATGCGGTGGCGGCGTTCGATGTGCCCGAGGTGGAGGAAGGCAGCTATACCCTGACCGCAACACCTATTGGTTCAGATACGGCGTTCACAACTACGGTGCAGGTAGTGCAGAACAATCCTATATTCATCGAGACGGACAAACCCATCTACAAACCCGGCCAGACCATACATGGCCGTCTCCTCTGTCTGAACAACAACCTTGTACCGTTGGTCCAGGATACGGTGGTCGAGATCACCGATGCCAAAGGGATCAAGGTGTTCAAGGACAACCTGACATCCAATCAATATGGGGTAGCATCCTTTGATCTGCCTCTGGCATCCGAACTCAACCTGGGGACCTGGAAGGTAAAAGCAACATCCGGCTCTTCAACTTCTGTGGTGGACATCCAGGTGGAGAAATACGTGCTACCCAAGTTCGACCTTGAGGTTTCCACGTCACGGGACTGGTTCATGGTGGATGACCCCATCACAGGCATTGTATCTGCTGAGTATTTTTTCGGCAAGAACGTAGATGGAGAGGTCCACATTCAGGCTTCACGATATGTGGGTACCTGGGAGCAGTACGAGACCTTCTCATCGTCCCTTGACGATGGGTCTGTGGAATTTGAGCTTGATCCGGTGGAGTACGTTGCAGGCACCTATGGCGCAGGTGGACAGGGTAGTCTGATGCTCAATATTACTGTCACAGATACCGGTGGTCACATTGAGGAAACGACGAAGTTGCTGACCATTGCACAGTCGCCATTCATCCTCCAGCTTATCCCTGAGTCCAGTTCCATCAAACCCGGCATGCCGTTGCAGGTGCTTGTGGTGACCAAGGATCCAGGGGGCAGTCCAGTAGAAACGGATGTGAATGTAACGGCATGGTTCCGAGACGGAGGGTTCCGGGAAATGCATGACGAGATCACTCAGTCCGTTACAACCGAAAATGGGGCAGCACTTGTGACCTTCGAGATGCCTGAAGATGTGCAGAATGTGCACCTTTCGGCCACTTCCGATGGTGTTCATACCTCCGAGACCCTGCATTCAGTCTATTCTCCTACTGCAAGTTACATCCATATCATCCAGGTCAGCGAAGGTGTGCCTGAGGTGGGCGATACGATCACGTTCAGTGTCCATTCCACTAACCCCGGGACCGTGTTTTATGATGTGTTCGCCAATGGCCGGACTGTATACTCTGCAACCAGTGACGAACCGCGGATCAGTATCCCGGTAACACCACAGATGAGCCCCACGGCCAAAGTGGTGGCATACATGATCAATCCCAATAATGAAGTATCAGCGGATACCCTGCCCTTTGATGTGCAGTTCAGCTCACAGGTGAACCTGTCAGCTGGATTTGGCAGCGAGCAGGTCAGACCTGGCGATAATGTATCTGTGGAACTGGATGCAGAGAGCCAGTCCATGATCGGTCTGTCCATTGTGGATGAGTCGGTGTATGCACTGAATGAAGGACGACTTAACCTGAAACAGGTGTTCGATGAACTGGAGACCCGTTTCATGGAACCGCAGGCTGAAGCTCATCCTGCATGGTACCAGGAAGGTGCGTACGATGTGATCGAACGTGCCGGCATGACGGTGCTGGCATCCCCGGGCATCGATGTACCGCAGGTTGAAATGGATGTGATTGAGGAAGAAGGTGGGATGGTGCTGTTTGAGATGGGCATTGATGATGCTGTCCGACCCATGATGGCGAAGAATGCAATGGCTGAGGAAGCAGAGGACACCACATCTGCCATGGATGGCGGCGAGGAATCCCTTGCCGAAGTCGAGCGGGTGCGTCAGTTCTTCCCCGAGACGTGGATTTGGATGCCAGATATACTGACCGACGGGCAAGGACGTGCTCATCTGGATCTGACCGCCCCGGACTCCATTACTAACTGGAGACTGCATGCAGTCTCATCGGGTCCTTCCGGGATCGGTATGTCAGAGGCCGACCTGACGGTGTTCCAGGACTTCTTCATTGACCCGGATCTGCCCTATGCGGTGGTTCGGGGAGAGGAGTTCCCGGTGCAGGTGCAGGTCTACAACTACCTTGACACACCCCAACAGGTGCATCTGACCCTGACCGGAGCGGACTGGTTCGATCTGGTCGGTTCAGACCAGCAGAAAGTGAATGTGGATGCGAACAGCGTCAGCCAGGTGAGTTTCACCATACAGCCCACCGAAGTGGGTATCTGGACCATTGAGTTAACAGGGCAGACTACCGAAAGGGCGGATGCCTTACGCAAGACCATCATAGTGAAAGCCGAGGGTGCTACCCGCGAGCTGGTGGACAACGGCGTGCTGAAGGCCGGCTCGGTCCAGCTGGATGCTACCCTGCCACCAGGGATCGTGCCGGATTCCGGTATGGTGCGGGTGAGCTTCACACCCAGCATCGTGGCACAGACCATCAGTGGTGTGGACGACCTGCTGGGCATGCCCTATGGCTGCGGGGAGCAGAACATGATGCTGTTCTCAACGGATGTGGAAGTGCTGCGCTACCTCAAGGCCACGGGCCAGGAGAACCCCGAGATCCGGGCTAAGGCTGAGACCTATATCATCACCGGATACCAGCGCCAACTCACTTTCAGGCATAGTGACGGCTCGTTCTCTGCCTTTGGCGAGAGTGATAAGGAGGGCAGCCTGTGGCTCACGGCCTTTGTGCTGTCCCAGTTCAGCGGTGCCCGGGATGTGACCACCATTGATGAGACCATCCTTTGGGAAGCCGCTGACTGGATCGAGTCTCACCAGCAGGCCAATGGTTCCTGGGAGTCGGTGGGCTTTGTTATCCATCAGGACATGATGGGCGGTTTGAGTGGTACCTATGCGCTGACCGCCTATACCACCCTGGCCCTGGAGGAGTACGGCCAGGCCAGCCCGGCAGCAATGGCGAATGCCCGGCAGTATCTGGAGGATCATCTGGATGAGCAGGATGACCCATAT